>JBIIUB010000063.1:0-16070 GCA_044340205.1 Terrimicrobiaceae bacterium | reverse complement strand
GGAAGGAACTTTTGGCTTTTATAGAAAAGGAAATCTCCGGCGAATCCAAGATTCTCCAAGACAAACGGGTTGAGGTTACAAAAGCCGGTGTTCGAAATCTCGAGAATCGTCCAATCCAACCTGGCGACACTCTCGAATCGTTGCGTGGAGAGGGGTTTACGCATATCATTGTGAGCAGTAAACACTATGGGCGATTCTTTTTAAAAAGCTCCAAGCCCACGAAGGGAAAAGAAGAGGAGTTTGTGCAGATGAAAAACTTTTACGAGCGGCTATTCCAAGAAGGTAGGCTTATCAAGGAATGGGAGATTGGAGACAATCTCTACCTCGCACCGCCTTTCCGGGTTTACTCGATTCAGCCGGAAAACAATTTAGCGCCTTAGTCGGAGAGCTTCAGGGCATTGACGAAGCGTTTTCGAAAGGCAGCCCAAGAATACTCGGCGACTACAGTGTCACGACCATTCTCGCCTATTTCGGCGCAGTGAGAGGGGTTCTCTTGGAGCATCTTTAGCAAGTTGGCAACGCCCTGCACATCGGTTCGTTCAACCAAAAATCCGTTCACGCCTTCCTTTAATGGAAAACCGCAGTCGATGGTTGCGATCGTAGCAAGCCCGCAGGCGGCTCCCTCAAGAAGCGATTTGGCCATGCCTTCATTTCGGGAAAGGAGAATTTGGGCCTGACATGTCGGGAGAATTTGGGCCAAGTCGGAGCGGAACCCCATCCAGCGAATATTGGATTCCCGGGTCTCTGCGACCAAGTCGGCGACATCATCGTCGACCTGTCCCATCACCAAAAGTTCGGCATTCTGCAATGCAGCCGTTTTCCAAGCTTCGACGACTTGTCGAATGCCTTTGCGCTCTCCGACGCGGCCGCAGAAGACAAGGCGGAAAAAATCCGTCCGAGCTTTTGACGAAGGCTGATAGATGTCGGTATCAACACCGCGGCCGATGACGCAAAGTTTTTCGTTCGGAATGCCGTGCCCTTGGAAGCTCGCGCAGGAATTTTCCGAAGGGAGTAAAATGGCGTTGGCCAATGCGTATTCCTCATTCATCTCCTCTGGTGAAAACGCTGGCCAGCGCGGAGCCGCACCGTCTGTGGTGGATCGACTCCAGTGCATCGAGTCGTGATTCAGATAACAGGAGGCTCCCAATTTTGTGCCGATGCGGAAACTTTGCAGCGCCCGGTCTCTCCAGCTGATAATTTTTGAATACTCTCCGCGCTTGGCGAGGCGTGCGCCCAAGGCCATGAAGAACCGTTTTTGAGCAGGGTAGTAGATGCTGCGTGGCAGCCAAGACAGGGCGTTCGCAGGCGTCCATTTCATTCCGTGGAATGTGACGCCTGGCATCCCGGGGTTTCCTCGACTGACCAGATCGACATGCAGCCCAAGCTCGCCAAGAGCCTGCAATTGCTGTCGGACCACGGCATCAATCCCGTGTCGTGTGAGTTTTCCTTCGTAAATGTAGAGAACCTTTTCCGGCATGAGGGCGTGCTTTAATCAGGTTGCGAAGGGTTCCATTTATTGCCGCTTTCATGGCCGAAAATTCGGGAGAACCCATTGCCATAGACCCAATCCCTGTTGCCTTTCGCCAGCCATGGCATTAGCAACGAGGCCGCCATCCAATCGGTGCGCGAGAACCAGCGGTAGTCATACATGAGGGCTTCCTTCTGCTTCTGGCGACGCATGGCGTTTCCAATGAAAAGATGGCTTCGCGAACCTGCTACCGTTCCCGGGGCTTCGATTATCTGTGTGTTCAAAAATGCACCGAGTTTCTGGAAAAAATGCGGGAGGCCGAGGCAGAGTTCCTCATAGCCGATACCCAGAAAGGGAATCTTATTCTGAAGAAGGATTCCTCGTATTTTTGCATTTCCCCTGTGCCAACGCAATCCGGCCTCGAGGCCAATCATCCAACCTGGGCGTGCCACCTTTTTTCGGGTTCGTTTGAGATCAACCGAGGAAACAACAGCCGAACGATAATCCCGGCACAAGTGGAGGGCTCGCAAGTCGATTTCAGAATAACGGGACAGCTCGGCAATCGGTTCGGCGTGCTTTGAGGAATCCACGGCCCAGGCATCTACGCCGAACACGCCCTGAAAAACGGAGAGCGCGAGATCATATCTTTGCCGTTGTCCGGCTCCTTTGACGGAATCAGCTTTGGCTAAAACCTGCGACCAGTATTCGCATTCCTGCACCTTATTCCCACAGGAACAAAACTCCTGTGCGGCTTTTTCTGGTTCTTCTGCAAGGATCGCCACCGCGCGGTCGATGCCGCCCAAGCCAATGACCTTCGGCTGTTGGCCAAGAATCAGGCTGGAAACGGTCGATCCCGAGTGAGGAAGGCTGGCGATATAAAGAAGTTTGTAGCGATTCACGGCGTTGTCTTGAGCCGACTGGCTCCTTGGACGCGGCATGGTCATTCTGGATTCATTGCCTGTCAACCTTCGCGAATCTTGCCGTGAGGCGAGCGGCAAAGTAGGAATCGTCTTCGTGTTTGGTAATCGTGAGAATCACAAGTTAGAAGTATTGAAGGCAATTCCTTCCACGGCGGAGGCCTTCTTGCAGCGCTGGGGCTTCGCTCTTTTGGTTCTTTTCGCGTTTCTCTACTACGGGGCTTATTGCAATACCGGCCTTCTTCTGTCAGGCGAAGGCGGGAGCAATGCGTTGCTGGCTTCAAGAATTCTCGAAGGTTGGCGGCCGATCGTTGACATGTTTGTCGGTTACAATTTGCTGTGGTTTTACCCAATAGCAGGTCTCTTCAAAATTACGGGGCCTCATATGCTCGCGATGCAGATATTTTTCATGAGTCTCAGCCTCATCACCGGCGCACTGGGGTTTCATCTTGTGAAAAAAACCACAGGGCAAGCGTGGTTGGCACTGCTCGCTGGCGGGCTTATGATCCTTATGCCCGGCGCGATGTTCCGAAACTACATGGGATTCATCGGCACATTGGCGTCCTTTGCTTTGGTTTTTGGTTATGTAGTGCCCGCCAGCACCCGTCTTCGACAGTGCCTTTGGATGGCATTTTGCGGTGCGGCTTTGAGCGTTTGCTTTCTGATTCGCATCGAGCCTTCTCTGCTCATTGCCGTGATTTGGATCGGGCTTGTGATTCTTTATCCGATTGGAATTCGTGGAGCATTCGTGCGGCGGCTGAAGGTGGTTGTTATAGGCACGGTTCTAGCACTGGTTGCTTTCGCTGCCGTGCACGCCCCCTTTGTTGTCCATGCTCATCAACGAGGGTTTGGTCGGGAATTTTTGAACCAGTATGTGCAGTTTTTTGGGCTTTTTCAGTGGGAGTTGAAGAAGGAGATTCAAAAAGCTCGTGGAGCTGTCCATTTAGAATTTTCTCATCCAGAGGGGAGTGCAACTCTCAAGGCGGGATTACCTCTTCCCGTTGCCACGGTCACAGTTGTTTCCCAGGACAGTGAAAGTGCCGGTCGCGATGGTCGCAGGGGGCGGCCTGATTTAAACGAACTGATCAAGTGGAAGGGTTCGCCGTTTTTCACGCTTTCGATTTATTTTCCTGTGGTGGCATCAGCCACTTCGGCTTTTGCTGGGACACTGCTATTTTTGTTCGGCATCGCACGGGGTCACGAGAGAGGGAAATTCTTTGGGTTGCTTCTTCTCACGACGACCGGCACGGCATTAAGTCTTTTTCCGCAGTATTTCTTTTTCCGTCCGGACAGCGTTCACCTGGCCGAGTTCATGGTGCCGTTCTATCCCGCGTTGGCCTGCGCGGCTTTTGCGGGATGGTGGATTTTTCAGAACTTCAGAACCCATACCGCAAGAGTGATTGGGCTTGTGTTGCCCATCCTCTGTGGATTGCAGGTCATTGTGGCCTTTAATTCGCTCTATGGCCGTGAAGGCTCGGGAAGCATCCGCTTGGCACGGGGAAGGACAGCGATGTTCCATGCTCCAGGAGGCATAGACTTCCGCGTCAAGCCCGCTGAATTGCGCGACTGGGAGGGCTTGAGAGACGCTTTGCTCCGCCACTCCCAACCGGGCGATTTCTTGATCACTTACCCCTATGTGCCCCTTTTGAACATCATGGCGCAGCGTCCTTCCTATCAATTCAAACTCTATGTGGACAATGCCACCGAGTCGGCCAATTTTTCGAAAAACGCCATAGCTGATTTTGAAAAAAACAAACCCGCTCTGGTGGTTATCAACAACCGCGATATCAACAAGACGGAGATATCACGCTTCAAAAACTGGGCGGCACCTTTTTATCAACATATTGCAAATGAATATGTATTGGAAGGAACCTATTTTGGGCGAATCGAGGTTTTTGTGAGGCCTGATAAATGGATGGCCGGAAACTCTCAGCCGTAGCAATCACGACACCCGCATGCGGATTTGCTTGCGGAGGATGACTCCGAGAGCGGCGAAGAGGGTGAGGGTGGACAGGATGAGGACGCTGGTGTTGAACCAGAGGATGCCGATCTTGAGGCCGAAGTATTCTTTGGTGGGGCCGAAGAAGACATTGAGGTGGCGGTTTTCGCGGTAGTCGCTTTGCTCCATTTCGGCTTTGGAGACGAGGTCGGTGACTTTTTGGTTCACATAGACCTGCTCGGCGGTGAGGCCGGTGCCGAATTTGGTGAAGCGGGAGGCTTTGAAGGGGGCGCCGGCGATGATGTCATCGATGCGGCGGAGCGCGGCGCGGAGTTGGCCTGGCGTGGCTGCTTCGAGGCCGGATAGGAGGGCGAGGGTGTCCTTGAGATCCTCGAGGCGTTCTTCCTGCTCCGGCGAGGCGTTTCGCTGGCGGGCGAGCTGGTTGATCATCGACTGGATTTTTTCCTGTCGGCTGGTGAGCGGGTTGAGCTTGGACTGCGCAAAGACGAGGGCTTCGTAGGACCAGCGGGTCGGCATGATTTCGCAAATGAGAGGGACCTGCAGATCGCTCCGAGCAGGCATAGCGCTGTCCGGGTGGCGGGTCACCCACTGCTGGATCGCATGGATGAAATCGAGGTTGCGATTCATTTCCTCATACTTGATGAGGGCGCCGCTGAGGATGATCTGAGGAATTAAAATCACGGGAATTATCAAAATCCCGGTCTTGCTTTGGCTCACGAGTGCCGAGATCACGAGACCTATCGCGGCGCCATTTGCCGCCGTGAGAAACATGGCCGTGAAGACGATCCAAAATCCGTCGCGCAGCGAGAGCAGGGCATTTCCGATGAGGGTGAACAACGCGCACTGGATGATGGCGAAGAAGCCGAGTGTCAGGACTTTTGCCAGGATGTAATAGCCGAGGTTCACATTGAGATTTCGCTCCCGCATGAGCACGGAGCGGTCGTGGATGATGTCGTCCACGCTGTTTGTGAGTCCCAGGAACATAGCCACAACGAGGGCCAGAAAAAGATAGGTTGGGATGTGGAAAGCCGAGGCAAAGTCGTAAACGGAACTCTCGGAATAACGCAGCACCATGCCGGTGAGCAGGGCGAGGAGTGGGGCTTCCAATACGGTGGTAAGCAGGTTCGCCTTGTTGCGGAGTTTGCTCAGAAAAGCGCGTCGCAGGAGGATGCTGAATTGGCGGAAGTGTTCCTTCATGCGAAGCCTCTCGCGGCGGCGAGGGTCGGACGGCGGCGTGGCAGCGACTTCCTTGGGAGGGGATGGTTGCTGGACTTCCTTGAGCAGGCGGTGCGACTCGTATTTGTCGCGCCAGTAGTCTGGCGAGTAGCGGCGGGCGGGCACGAGTTGTCCCCTGTTGTTTTCCTCCAGAATGATGTCGCCGCCCAGGTCGCGGAGGGGTGTTTCCAGAACATCGAAAATGAATTCCGGGCGGGTTGTTCCGCAGGACTCGCATCCGCCTGATGCGGGGGTCGCCGTCTGTCGGCTCTCGGCCTCGGCGAAGTAGCGGAGCGTTTCCTGGGGCGTTCCGAAAAAAACCAACTTCCCGCCGCGGTCGAGCACGAGCGCCTTGTGAAACATCTGGAAAATGCGCGATGTCGGCTGGTGGATTGTCACCAGCACAATCTTGTTGTGCGACATGTCACGGATGATCTCCATGATGTGTTCGGAATCCTTCGAGCTGAGGCCGCTGGTGGGTTCATCAAAAAGGAAGATGTCCGCCGGGCTGACCATATCGAGGCCGATATTTAGCCGCTTGCGTTCGCCGCCGCTGAGGATTTTCTTTTCGGCCGAGCCGACGATGGAGGTGCGGCGCTCGTTGAGGCCGAGTTCGGCGAGTTTGCTGTCGATGCGACGGAGGCGCTCCCGGCGGCCGAGGTGCGGTGCGCGGATGGCTGCGGCATATTCCAGATTTTCCTCGATGGTGAGATGCTCGTCGAAGGCGTCGTATTGGGGAATGTAGGCTACATATTTCCTGAGGGATTCGTGGTTTTCGTAGAACGAGCGCTTGTTGAAAAGCACGCTGCCCTGGGATGGTTTGAATTGACCTGAAAGGGCGCGCAGGAGTGTGCTTTTGCCGCAGCCGCTGGCTCCCATCACGCAAACCATCTCGCCGCGTTCGACCGAGAAAGAGACGCCGTCGATGGCCACCGAGTTGTTGGCAAAGCGGCATACCAGATCGCGCACATCGAGTGTGCGGACGACATTTTTTTCTTCTTCGATCAGGCGTTCCGAGAAGTTGCAGCGGAGCACTTGGCCCGCGTCAACGCGGATCGTGTCGCCATCCTCCAGCGGGCAGGAATTTCGCACCGGCACGCCGCGCACAATGATCGGCCGGTCGGCTTGCAGGACTTCCATCTGGCCGACTTTGCGATCGTAGTCGCAGGAGATTTTCAGCAACACATCGCCGCCGGAGCCCGGCGCGAGGAGGATGTCGTCCTCTTCCAGAAGTCCGGGGTTGTTCGAAACAAGGTATTCGCTTTTGGAAGCCTTGAGGAGGAAGCGTCCGCCGTAGGAGCGGGCTCGCAGGCGCAGGTAGTCGAGGTCGAGTTCGCTGTCGTCGTGGAAAATGATTTTGTCTTCCAGCGTGGCGGTGATCTCGCGACCGACATCGAGACGGATGCCATTGAGAACGGCGTCCACATTTTTGAGCGCCTTCACGCGCACTCTCAATCCGAAGGCGACCTGCAGGCACGAGTCGCGCGAGCGGTTTTTTTCCAGAGTGACTTCGTCTTCCTTGTCCACAGCAACGAAGATCTCTGGGAGGGTCACATTTTTCTTGGCGTTGAAGTAGAAAATGAGGTCCGCGTAGGCGAGCACAACATCATCGATAAGCACGCGCTGCCCGGGGTAGAGGCGCGCAAAGCTGCCGGGTTCCAAGGCGCGGCCCTGCACGATGAGTGTGCGTCCGCTGAGGTTTTTGATAATGACGAGGTCGCCGTAGCGGTAGGTGTTCAGCCGCTCGTTGGGCGCGAAGTCGGCGAGCACGACATCATTGTTTTCCTTGAAGCCGAAGCTCACCATTTCGAGTGGGGATGCGCCGGAGCTGTAGATCGAGGTGTCGCTTTTGTCGTCAGCGTTGAGTTGGTAAACGATGTCGATCGCCTGCGAGGCCATGCCGAGGCGCGACATGAATTCGTAATAGGCCACGACAGCTTCGCTTTTCAACCCCGCCCGGGCGATGAGGTCGTAGAGTTGAACCCCAAGCAGAATCTTGCGTTCGTTACTCAGGCGGCCGGCCAGGCTTTGAGCCATGACGTCGAGGTCCTGCTTTTGTTGCAGCGCATTTCGGAACAATTCGCGGAGCTCGGAGTAAACAGCATCCGGGTAGTCATAACGCAGAAAGCCGAGGCTCGAATCGATCTCCTCCTCGAGCAATTCGCCATCCACGCGGGAGAAGGCTGCGAGGACCTGGATCAGCGTCGGCAGGAGGTTTGGGGCCTCGATGACGGTGCGGGGTTTTCGCTGGATTCGGCGAAGAATGTGCCTGCATTTCGCTTGGATGCGGGCGGCGAGTCGAAGCGCTCCCTCGAGTCGGCTTTGCACGCCACCCGGGCTCGCTGGAGATGAGGCAGGTTCCACTTTGCGAGACCTTAGCGCCCGCCTCGATCCAATGCAATGCGCCGCTCAGCAGGGCGTGCGGAAAATTGACACTCCCGCTCAAACCCGCTTTGCTCTGCGCCAATGATCCGCCTCACCCTGCTTTCCAGCTTGGTTCTTTTGACCCTCTTGGCAGGCTGCTCCGCCCCGGAAGGCCCTGCCACCCGCTTGCCGAAGGCCAATGTGCTGCCTCTTGCGCTCGACGATTCCTACCAGTTCCGCAAAATCCTGACCTCGTCCTTCGATCCAGAGTATGTCGAGACCGAGACGAAGAATGACATGATCACCTTCGAGCGTGCCCGCCGCTCGTTTGGCGCGGTGGATTCCACCGAGATGGCCCAGCGCTACGGAAACTATTACACGATTTTCTGGCGCAATTCGACGCGGTCGGATGTGACCCTCCGCTTGGAATACCGCCAGGCCGGGCTTGGAAATTATGTTATGGCCAAAGAGCGCTTTTATCCCGACACGGCGGGTTCGCACCGGTCGACATTCGAGGTCACAGGGGACGAATTTTCAGAAAATGGACGAGTCACCGCTTGGCGCGCGCTACTGATCGTCGAGAACCGCATTGTCGCGCTGAGCCAGTCCTATATGTGGAGGTAGTAGCGGTTTGACATTCCGTTTCCATCGGCTTTAAATTTCACCAGCATTTGTGAGCAAATCATCATCCATCCTCGTCGGCAGTGAAAATGGCACTGTTTGGATGAAACTCGAAGGTCGCGGCACTTTTGAAAATTCAAAATGCGTGAAGGAATTTGTGCAGCGCATGATTTCCAAGGGTCACAACGATTTCGTTCTCGATCTCGAGAAGTGCGAACTCATGGACTCAACCTTCATGGGCACTTTGGCTTCTGTGGCATTCAGTCTGCGCGATCTGGAAAGCGGCCTGCTCCGGGTGGTGAGAGCGAACACCCGCAACTTTTCCCTTCTCGAAGGCCTCGGTTTGGACCACCTCTTTCAAGTCGAGCCCGAGCCCTCTCCTTCGTTGCCGCCGGCCCTTCACAAGGCTGGTATTCCAGGCTCCGCGCCAGATGAGCAAAGGCTCGCCATCCTCGAGGCCCACGAGGCTCTGATCGATGCCGATCCGCGCAATGCGGTCCGTTTTCAGGATGTCATCGAATACCTGCGCCAGGAAATTGCGGAAGGCGGGCCGGAAGGATCGCATTAATCGCTCTTGATTGCAGGGGCGGCTTTCGGGAAGGTATTCCGCTCAATCCTTCATGTGGACGATTCTCATTCCCGCTCTCGGCGCTTTGTTGCTCGCCGGAATCGTTTTTGCCGTGCTCAAAAGCCGGACCAAGGTGCGGGGGTTGGAGCGGCGGCTTCAGGAATTGCAGAAGGAGGAGGACAGGGTTTTCGATTTTCTGCACGGCATCGGGGCCGCGTTTTCGGAGGGCGTTCGCAGTTCGGAATTGCATCGGCTTATCGTGGAGAGTTCGCAGCGGATTCTGGATGCCCAGGCGGGAGCGCTTTATCTCACGAATAAAACCGACACCGCGCTCACTCCGGCATTCATCACAAGCGGATGCCCCCCGTTGGTTGAAATCCCCCATCACATTCTCACTCAAGCAGGGGCGAATCCCGCAGTGATCGAAAGTTTTCTCCAACTCCAGCCCGTGGGCAAGGATGCCGCTGGACTCCTGCCCGAGTGCTGGAAAAACGGCGCCACACGCTTGATCCCGGCGGCCAGCGATACCCAACTCCCCGCGCATTCTGCGATTCTTGGGCCGCTCGTTTACAGACACCGCACGATTGGTGTCATGGCGTTGATCAATCCCATGACGGGATCCGCCTTTGAGGAGAAGGACCTCAAGGTCTTCCGCGCCCTCGCGGAGCAGAGCGCCTTCGCTCTCTACAACGAAGCGATCTATCTCGAGGCGGGCGAAAAAAAACTCCTCGACCGCGATCTGGAAATCGCCCGCGACATCCAGCGCATTCTGCTTCCCGAGGCGGATCCCGTTTTCCCCGGCTACGAACTCAGCGCCGTGAGCCTCGCCGCGCGGCATGTGAGCGGGGATTATTTCGACTACATCCCGCTCGGGGCCGACCGGCTTGGTGTGGCCATCGCCGATGTTTCCGGCAAAGGTGTTCCTGCTTCGCTCATCATGGCCATGTGCCGCGGCGTGTTGCGGCGCGAGGCCACCGCCACAGCCGCTGCCTCGGATGTCCTCCGTCGGGTGAATTCCCAACTCTACCCCGACATCAAAGAGGACATGTTTATCAGCATGGCTTACCTCATTCTCGATGGCGCGGCCGGGCGGGTCACGCTTGCCCGGGCCGGGCACGATGCTCCGTTGCTCTATCGTGCTGCCACAGGAACCGTTGAAAAACTCAGCCCCAAAGGCATGGCCCTCGGGATTGACAGCGGCGAGGTCTTCAATAGAGTTTGCGCCGATTTGAGTCTTGTGATGGAGGCCGGTGACTGCATTTTGCTCTATACCGACGGTGCCACGGAAGCCATGAATCACGAGGGTCTTGAATACGGTATTGAACGCCTGATCGAAGCCCTCCGCTCGAGCGCACCGCACGGGGCTGCTGGCGTCGTCCGGCATGTCGCGGAGGATGTCAAAAACCTCACCGGCGCAGACTTCAAGCACGACGACTTCACACTCATCGCCATATCAAAAAAATGAACACTTCCAACGAATCCGATCCCCTTGACGACCAAGTGCTGGAGGCCGCACCTGATGCGACGCCCGATGGCGAAATTGCCGAGGTGGACTTTCAGGCCGAAGCCGCCAAGCTCAAGGACCTCGCCCTCCGCGCCCGCGCCGACCTCGACAATTTCCGCAAGCGCTCGCTCCGCGAAAAAGAGGACGCCATCCGCTATGCGAACAACGGCCTGCTCGAAAAACTGCTTCCCGTCATCGACAATTTCGAACTCGGCCTCGATGCCGCCCGCAACGCAACCGATGCCGCTTCTGTCTTGCAAGGGATGTCCATGGTCCAACGCCAGCTCCAGGATTTCATCCGCAGTCAGGGACTCGAGGAAGTGCCCACCGACGGCGAGGCGTTTGATCCCAACAAGCACGACGCCGTCTCGCAGGAGTTCAACGCCGAGGTGCCGGAAGGTCAAGTGATCCGCCAGGTCCGCAAGGGCTACAAGCTCAAGGACCGACTCCTCCGCGCCGCATCCGTGATTGTTTCCAAGGGCGCACAATGAGCAAAAAGCGGGACTACTACGAAGTGCTCGGCGTCGATCGCAATATCGGCGAGGAGGATTTGAAGCGCGCCTACCGCAAGCTGGCCGTCAAATACCATCCGGACAAAAACCCCGGCGATCACGAGGCGGAGGAGAAATTCAAAGAACTCGGTGAGGCCTACGAGGCCCTCAGCGATCCGAACAAGCGCGCGGCCTACGACCGCTATGGCCATGCCGCCTTTCAAAACGGCATGGGCGGTGGCGGCGGGGGGTTCCATGATCCCTTCGATCTTTTCCGCGAGGTCTTCAGCGGCGGCGGTGGCGGCGGGGTGTTTGAGCAATTTTTCGGCGGTGGCGGCGGAGTGGATTCTTCCGGACGCCAGCGCGGATCCGATCTGCGCTACGACCTGCAGATCACGCTCGAGGAGGCCGCCAAAGGCTGCGAGAAGGAAATCGAAATTCGCAAACTCGACGCATGCGAGCCTTGCACTGGCTCCGGAGCCCAGAAAGGCAGCAAAGCCGTCACCTGCCCCACCTGCCGGGGTCGTGGCCAAGTCGTCGCCTCGCGTGGCTTTTTCCAAGTTGCGCAGACCTGCCCCGCCTGCCACGGCTCGGGGCGCATCATCGAAAAACCCTGCCTGTCCTGCCAAGGCGAGGGGCGGGTCGAAAAAACCAGCCGCGTTAAAATCAAAATCCCCGCCGGCATCGACAGCGACTCCCGCTTGCGCAGCACGGGCGGCGGCGAGGCCGGACTTCGCGGCGGGGCATCCGGCGACCTCTATGTGGTCGTTCACATCAAGGAGCACGAAGTTTTCACCCGCAATGGCATGGATCTCGCCTGCGAGGTGCCGATTCCCTTCACGACAGCCGCACTCGGTGGCGAAATCCGCGTGCCGACCTTGGATGGCGCCGTGAGTCTCAAAATCCCCGCCGGCACGCAGAGCGGATCGACCTTCCGCATTCGCGGTCTCGGAATGCCCGCGCTTCAAGGCTTGGCCAAAGGTGACATCCTCACCTATGTGCAGGTTGAGGTTCCTACGCGCCTCGACTCCGCACAGCGTGAAGCCCTCGAGCGTTTCGCCGAACTGTGCGGCGAGGAGAACAACCCGATTCACACCAGTTTCTACGACCGCATCAAGTCGTTCTTCGCCTGATGTCATGATCCTTTCCGCCGCCCAGATGCTCGAAGCGGAGAAGATCGCCTTCTCCGCCGGAGCCACGGCGGAGGGCCTCATGGAAATCGCCGGCCGCGAAGCAGCCCGCCTCGTGCGCCAGTTTCATCCGAAACCCGGCCGATGTGTGGTGTTTTTTGGAAAAGGCCACAACGGCGGCGACGCGCTCGTCGTCGCCCGCTATCTCGCAGAGGCCGGCTGGTCCATCGAACTCCAAAAGACATTCTCCGATTCCGACCTCGCTCCACTCACCGCGAAACAACTCGGCCGCATCTGGAAAACCCGTTCCGAAGCCGCCGGACCGCTCGTTGTTCTCGATGGCCTTCTCGGCATCGGAGCCTCCGGCGAACCCCGCGAGCCCGTCGCCACCGCGATTCGCCGCATCAATGCCCTGCGCGCCACCGAAGCCGCATGGGTTCTGGCGTTGGACATCCCCAGCGGCCTCGGTTCCGAAGTCTGCGTGCAGGCAGACGCCACCGCCGCTATGGGCTTCGCGAAAACCCAGCTCGTGGCGGATGCCGCCACGCACTTCGTCGGTAGGTTGGGTGTGATTACCCTCCCCGGCGTGCACGCGCCTTCGGATGCCGACAATGCGGAGATTCTTCAATCCACCGATCTCCGCAGCCTTCTTCCTCCGCGCGGCTTCGACACCCACAAGGGCCAATGCGGCCGGGTTGCCGTGATCGCCGGCAGTCAGAAATACCCCGGCGCGGCACGCCTCTGCTCAGCCGCCGCTGTGAAGGCCGGCGCCGGGCTGGTGACCCTCTTCGTTCCCCCGGATATTGTTCCCGTCCTCTCTTCCGCCGTCATTCCAGAGGTCATGGTCAGTCCCGTCACCGACTTGCGTGAAATCCTCAATCAAAAATTCGATGCCGTAGCCATCGGGCCCGGGCTCGGACGCGAGCGCGACGAAATGGTCCGCACCTTCCTTTCCGAATGCCCCGTGCCCTGCGTCATCGACGCCGATGCGCTGAATGCCATTTCTTCCGACCCCGCCTGCCTGAAAAACAACCCCGCCCCGCGCCTCCTGACGCCGCACCCCCTCGAGATGGAGCGCCTCTTTCCGCAAAAATCCCGCACGCGCCGTCAGTGGCTCGAGGACTTTGTGGCCGAGTATCCCGTCACGCTGCTTCTCAAAGGCGCCCGCACCCTCATCGGCGAACGCGAAGCTCCTCCCGCCTACAACCCCACCGGCCATCCCGGCATGGCCACCGGTGGCATGGGCGATGTCCTCACCGGCGTAGCCGCCGCACTCCTCGCCCAAGGAAAATCCCCCCTCCAATCCGCAAAACTCGCCGCCTGGCTCTGCGGACACGCCGCCGAACTCGCCCTCCGCGACGGCCCCGCCTCGCAAGAATCCCTCACCGCCTCGGACATCCCCACCCACCTCGGCCCCGCCTTCACCCACCTCCGCGCCGGAGCCCTCTAAAAAACCTCTGCACGCCAGCGCGCCAACCCACTTGGCGGGTCAGCATCCTCGCCTGACCCAAATTTCAACCTCATCGAGTCACCAAGCGCCCAGCCTCAGACGCAGCAAAGGCCTCGTAATGAAAAAACCTTACACAAATACACGAGCAAAAGTTTTCGCTTATAACGCCGGCGTCCTCCACAGGCTACTCATCCGCGCGGGCGAGACGACCATGCCCCACTTTTTTGCGCGGCAATGTGCAACCATGGGAGGGCCCATCCTTTGCCTTGCTCGCGCCCTGCTCGCTGCGCCCTTCGGGCCATCGGCGATGTGCTTCCTTCGCACTTCCCAGTGCTTCGGTTGGCATGGCCCAAATATCAATCACGGAACACGCGGAACAACACTCAGACACCACCACGCTCAAAATCCATTCGAAACCACGCCTCGCGCCTGCACGGTCGAGACGACCATGCTCCCCTCGGACGCCGCTGCTCTACGACCCGGAGGTCTACGAGCCGGAGGGCGGCTGAAAAATGGGTCATGCAAGATGATGACCCTCCCAATGCGTCGGAGCGCCGCCGTCCCCGTCGGCATGTGCGGGGATAAACTACGGCAGCGTGCCACGATGAAATGCAAAGAATTTTGGAATGAGGTGTTGATTTTTCCCGCTAAGAGATAATCTAAAAAAGTATGCCGAAGATTTCTGAGTGGGGTTCGATTTCCATTTTTATAAACACTCGAGGAGAGCACAACCCGCCGCACTTCCACGCAATGAGCGCTGAATGGGAGGCCAGCATTCGCATTTCGGACTTCGGGGTAATGGCGGGAAAACTCCCTCCTCGTCAGCATGGAGAAGTAGTCGAGTGGGCCGCCTTGCACCAAAATGAGCTTATCGAGCAATGGGAAAATATGAGAGCTGGGCGTGCACTTGGAAAAATTGGAGGATTAAAATGAGAGTTTTAACGGCTGCCGTGACAGGGGACTCGCAATTACGCCTGCATTTTTCGGATGGTTTTTGTGGAGAGATTGATTTGTCTCCATCATTTGAACCAACAGACCCTCTGCGTGATGCGAAATTTTTCGCACAAGTTTCAACAAACGGCCTGACGATTGAGTGGCCAGGAGGAATTGATTACTGCCCGGATACCTTGCGCGAGTGGTGCGAAGCAGGCTGTGTCCAGCCCATGACGCCGCTGCTCTCCGACCCGGAGGTCTACGAGCCGGAGGGCGGCTGAATCTTGGGTCATGCGAGGAGGATGACCCTCCCAATGCGCCGGAGCGCCGACGTCCTCGTCGGCAGGTGTGGGAATATGCATCGTCGGCTGGCAGGCCCTCCGCAAAAATCGGTCGGCGACGGCCTCCGGCTCGTAGCCTACGCCTCGGAGAGCGCACCAACCCTACCTTGCGAAACGAACGCTCTGCATCGTGTGAAGCGGGTTCCGGGATTTACAGGCGCCTTGGCGCCGTGCTAATTCTCAGCGTATGAACTCTCTCCTCGCTACGATCCGCCAAGCTGCTGCTGATGGAAAACTACTTTCCGAGTCGGCAAAAAACATTGAGAGCCTGCTTTCGAAAAGCGCCTCACCGGTTGATCAGGCCTCTGTGGCTGAGTTGGTGGGTGTCGGCAATTGGGGCGAGTTGGACAACCGCTTTTTCCGCACGCTGGCTTTTGGAACGGGCGGGCTGCGCGGCAAGACAATTGGCGCGGTGGTGACCACGGTCGAGCGGGGAAATCCCCAGGCGCTCGGGCGTCCGGAGTTCGCCTGCGTGGGCACGAATGCGATGAACACCTACAACATCAGCCGCGCCACTCAGGGCCTTGTGCTCTATGTGAAGGAGTATTTCGCCAAGAGCGGTCGTGCGGGAAAACCTGCTGTCTGCCTCTGCCATGACACGCGGTTTTTTTCCCGCGAGTTCGCCGAGTTGGCGGCAAAAATCATCACCGATCTGGGCTGCAACGCTTACCTTTTCGAGGGACCCCGTTCCACGCCGGAGTTGTCCTTTGCCGTCCGCCATGTGAAGGCCCAGGCGGGCATCAATCTCACTGCGAGCCACAATCCGCCGGAATACAACGGCTACAAAGTTTACTTCGAAGACGGTTGTCAGGTCACCGAGCCACACGCGTCGGCGATCATCGACCGCGTCAATGCCGTGGAGTCCGAAAGCTTCACGCCGGTGGCGGAGAGCGAGCGTGGACGCGTCATTCCGATGGGTGTGGACATTGACGAGGCCTACATGGAGCGGCTTGCCACTCTCCCGATCGATCCCGAGCTGATCCGCCGTGAGAACTGTCTTAAGATCGTCTACACCCCGCTCCACGGCGTGGGCGCGGTCATCATCAAACCGATGCTGAAGCGCTTGGGATTCCAATGCGACGGCGTGGCCGAGCAGGAAATTCCCGAT
>JBIIUB010000005.1:0-54035 GCA_044340205.1 Terrimicrobiaceae bacterium | reverse complement strand
GAATGAATTTGCCGCTCTGCATGCAGGCCTCGATCACGCGCGTGCCTTTGGGAAATTGTTTCCACTCCCCGTCGATCTGCACATTGACCATCGTCACTGGTGTTGCCGTTTCGCTCATGTTTGAAAATCCTCTGGAAAAATCCCCGTCACGGGGCGTTTGCAAGGCGTCAAGTTATCGGAGGATGCCCCTCCCGACGCAAGCAAAAGAAGGGAGATGACATCGCGTGCTGGGAATGACTTTAATCCCACCATGGCAATGTATCGATGGACCCGCTTGAGCACGCAACGGATGGAGGAGGATTGGTATGCGAGGCTTTCTCATATCGACCCCGAGCATTTGGTCATGCTCACGCAGCCGGAATCCAGCGCGCTGAAGATCCAGGTTTTCGGCGACAAGAAGACTGTCGAGCAACTGGTCCGCGACTTTGGAGGAACAATGACACAGCTCGCTCCCGAGGCATGGATTGGAAGTCAGGCCCGCGCGCCGCTGTCGATCCGGGGGCGTTTGCGGGTCCACTCGGATGACGCCACCTTCCGCGCTGAGGAAAACACCGGGCGCGACATTTTCATTCCCGCAGGCATGGCGTTCGGAACCGGCGACCACGCGACGACGGCGACCTGCCTTCGCCTTCTGTGCGATATCGCCCCCAATCTCCCCTCAGGCTGGCGGGCACTCGATGCCGGCACCGGCACCGGCATCCTCGCCATCGCAGCGGAAAAACTCGGCGCCTCCGCCGTGGAAGCCTTCGACTTCGATCCCGTGTGCATCCGGGTTTCCAAGGAAAACGCCAAGGCCAACCACTGCCGAAAAATCGCCTTTTCCGTCGCCGATTCCCGCCGCGTCGGCGCGTTTCAGAAAGCCGATGTCATCCTCGCGAATCTCTACAGCGAACTCCTCATCGCCTCTGCTCCCGGTCTCGCCAAAAAACTCAAGCCCGGCGGGCACTTCATCTTCTCTGGTGTCCTCGTTCGCCAAGCCGCCGAAGTCAGCGCCGCCCTCGAAAAATGCGGCCTCGGCACCCCGCGCCTCATCAAGCGCGGCAAATGGTGCGCCGGCATCTGCCCGGCCTGAAACGGGCTTCATTCCGAAGTCCCATTGAGAAAAAGATGACCGTCGCGCAATGGCCCCGGGAATCCCTTTGGAGGGCGCAATCCACAAACAACGGAAAACGCTTAATGAGTCCAGAAGTTGGTATTATTCGATGGGCCCGAGGGCTTGGGGTAAGGATTGGATTTTCAGGGCTGTGAGCGCTTCAAGCGCACGCGGGGAAATGGTGCCGTCGGTGGTGAAAAGAATGGATCGGATGTCGGTGTTGGATTTTTTCATCTCCAGAAATTCATTGGCTCGCGATTCGACCAGCGGTGTCCACAAAACGAGATCGGCACCGACAGACACGACGAGGGTTCCGTCGCGGTCGAGACCGCAGGGTATGCCGTCCATGGCGCGGAATTCGGTGATCGGAGCGCGGACGGTGTGGTGTTTTTCAAAGAGGCGGGCCATTTGGACAAAGTAGACGGCGTCCTCTCGGGATGCCGCTTGCGAGGCCTGCGCGAGGAGAGGATCGGGATTGCAACCGATTTTGGCGAGGAGTGTGGCAATGGAGGATTTCTGCCAGGGTGTGAAGAAGGGGTTGGCGAGAAAGGCATCGATGTTTTGTGATGACGCACCGAGGGATTTGAGGATGCTGCGGTTTTGCGCTGCGAGTTCAGCGGGAGAGGATTCGACGAGGGCGCGTTGGAAGGTGTCGTTCATGTTCACGACCGAAAGCGCGGTGCCGACACCTCCTCCAACAAGGAGTCCGGAAAAATTCACCAAAGAGGCCCCGGCGGCCATTGCCCGGGCAGCGGCATCGAGTTCCGACTGCAACTCGCGGTCGGTGGTGAACGGGCTCACGCCGAGTTTGAGGGCGAGTTCGGCTTTTTTGCGGTGAACGCCAGCGGCGGCTTCGACAGCCTCGGTTGCGCCCACTTTGCCCTCGCCCATATTTTTGATCGAGGTGCCAACGCGGCCGAAAAATTTCGACGCGCCTTGCGGGAGGTTTTTAACAGTTCCAACCGGGTCCTTCACCGCGTTGCCGACGCTTTGGATTTTCTCTCCCCCGGTCTGGAGAAGTGCCTTGCCGAACTCGGCGGATTTGTTCATCGCGCGCAGGGCGGCGATGGCCCGGAGTTCGCGAATGCGGTTGGCGAGGAATTGCGTGCCGGTAATTTCCTCGGCACCGGAGTCCGAGGTGATTCGGTAGGTGGCGTGGAGCCCGTCGCATTCGGCCTCGGGGGCGATGGTGCAGGGGCTGGATTGTATCAGCGCCGCAGGGAGAATCTCGGAAACGGGAACCGGACCAGCTGTCTCAAAAGTCGGTGTCTCCGAGCCAAGTGAAGTTTGGAGTAAAATGAGAAGGAGCGCTAAGGATCGCATCATGAGAAATTCAGTTCAAAGCCAGCCACAGGACCGAATGTGGTAACATCATAGGAAAAACCAGCTTGTTCGTAGCCGATCGCGCGATAGCCTGCAACAAATGCCTCCCAGCGGCTTCGGCATCCCGAGCCTGATCAAGCGCGGCAAATGGTGCGCCGGCATCTGCCCGGCCTGAAGCGGGCGCTCAGCTCTTCCCCCATAGTTTATTTCTCTTTCGGGAAATGCCCTCAACCACTCGCGAAGCGATGCGCTCTGGCACCTGATTCTTATCCAGATAACTTTTTGCTGAAGAGGTGACTGTTTGAATTCGCTCCAAAATTTCCCCGCCATTTTGGACATCCATCTTTCGAGCAAAAGCGAGCAAATCCTTGTGCGAGGGAGAAGGATTTCCTGACACTGGCATGGCATGTCCCAAGGTGGGGTTTGGCGAAAATGTGAGATCGAATGCCGGCGCGATTTTCCACGCTGTTCCATCAAAAAGAAAAGCATGCTGCTTGGAGTGGTCATCCTGGTTGCAGGAGAGAATATTGAAAGCCATGCGGCCAAAACACTCGGCCAATTCTTGGGCATTGCCTGTGAGTCGCAGCACGGCCCGGTGAAGGAATTCATAGTCATGCATCCGACTCCCAGCGCTCGCGTGCGCAAGGCCCCAGAACGAATGCAGGTGCAACGCTCCCTCCGGGGTCCGGTCGAAGCGCTGCAAAACCAGATGATCTCGTCCTTGGCGCGAGACCAATTCAAACTCCGGCACCCGCAAACCGCAGTCTCTCGCCATATCCAAATAGCTGGCCTCGATTTTGGTTTCATGGTCGATGCGGCCGGCGAATTCGCCTGTGCAGTCAAATTTCACAATGCACGCCACGCTTTCACCTGCTTTTGCCGGAGTGCGTCTCACATGAAATGTGCCATCTGGAAACCGCTCGCAGTGAACCTTGGGACGGGTTCCTCCGGCCGTGCCCATCGCGTGGGCCAAAGGATTCGCCCAATCGATTTCCAGCCCCTCCGCTACACTGCGAGCCTCTTTGAACATCTCCTCCAAGCCCTCCACCTCTGCATCGCCTTCCGGGAGGCTTGGTTTGTAGGTCAGGCAGCCTCGTCCTCCTTCGCCGATGTAGGATAGCAACTCCAATGCTCCCGCTTCGCAACCGGCCTGCGCCACGCTGCGTCGCGCCACCGCCATTCCAAAGGCATCCGGCAAACTATCCGCAAAAAGACCGAATAAACCATGAAAGACACGCTCCTGACTTGTTTCAAAACGCGGCACAAATGGCCCTTCGCCCTGCGGCAGAAAAAACGGCGACAACCTCCATCCGGTTTCCAAAAATCCGGCGTCTATCGTAAAACCTATCGCCCCCCGAGAATTTCTGGCGAGCTGTCCCATGAGCTGTCGATGTCCTTGCGGCCCCGTGTGCCAAACTTCCACCAAATCGATCCGCTTCATCGCGCCCGCCTCCTGGAAGGTTGGACGAACTCCTTCATCGTCGTTGCTTGAAATTCCGGCACCACCCCGGCCGCATCCATGGGATGCCCGAGATAGGTCATCAATCGCGCAAGATTGAGCAAGGAAATATTCCCGCCGGCCTCGAAGCGGCGGATCGTTGCGATCCCTACGCCCGAGCGCTTGGCTAAGTCCGCCTGCCTCACATTGGCCGCCAAGCGCAATTCCTTGAACCGCCTCGCAATCGCCTCCAGTTGCTCGACGGGCGTTTCAAGCAGGAGTTCATTGGAGATCATATTTGATCTTTTAAATCAGTTTTGTGATTTTACAAATGATTTTTGATATTTTATTCAAATCGCCAAAGGCTCCGAACTCTATATGCAATAGCTACCGATTTTTTCTCCAAAAACCTCCCAGCAGGCCCGCGCCGTGTTCAAGTGCACGCGGACGACCTTTTCGATTTCTGGGCAGTATCCACCGGCCAGCACCCAAGCGACGGGGATGTTTTCGGCCTTGGCTAATTCAAAGACCATTCGGTCGCGCGCTTCCAAGTCATCGTGCGTGAGTTGAAGCGGGGAGTAGGGATCGTCGCGCAGCGGGTCGGCGCCGGCTTGGTAGAGCAGGATGTCTGGCTTGCCATCTTGGATCAGCCAAGGCAGATGGCGCTTCATTGCATCGAGCAGAACATAGCTGTCGCTTTTTCCAGAAGGAATCAAAGGCACGGAAAAATGATTCGGACCGTCCGTGTGTTGGCGCTCGCGCACATCGCGGAAGGGTTGGTTGTTCCAATAATCGTTCCCGTAAATCGACAGCGCACGCAGCCACGGTCGGGATGCCGCGAGGGATGCCGTGCCGTTTCCATAGTGCAGGTCCATGTCGAGGATAGCTGCCGTGCGGATTTTGCCTTCCGCGCGAAGCGCCTCCAGAGCCACCACAAGGCCGTTGAAAGTGCAGAAGCCCTCGCCGTGATCTGAGCAGGCGTGATGGAATCCGCTCGCCAAGGCCGCCGATGCACCGCTTTCCAAGGCACTCCGCGCCGCCGCCAGCACTCCGCCGCCGGTGAGGCAAACGCTCGGATAGAGCGCTTCGGTCCAAGGGAATTTCTGCGACTCCGCCAATTCATGGGGCGCGCCGGTTCTCACCGCATCGACATATTCGGCGGTATGGACCCTCAACAAATCCTCCCGGGTCAGCGGATCCGGTTTTTCTATGATGACCTGCGGCAACCAAGCCCGCACCTCGCCAGCGACGAGCGCAAACTTCCGCATTGGCATGATGTGCTCGCCAATCGGCGCCGCAAATCCGGGGTCATAGAAGAATTTCATGGGTGAAAATGACACTGCTAGCCATTTGGCGGATCGGCTTATTAGGCTTTTCTTAGATGTCGCTGAATCCAAGATGGATGTCGCCTGCAATCAACAATTGATCGAATCCACACAGCACCATCCCCAACTGTGTAATAGACGGCAACCGGGAATCTCTTGGATAAGGCGCGATAAAAACCGCGGTGTGTTTGCCTGTGAATTCCTCCGGAAATCTTCAACCTCTCGATGTCAGAGAATATGTTCGTGAGGAAGTAATCGCCGAGGCCCGGTTCTTTGTCCTCGTAGAAATGGAATCCTTCGAGCAGATCGGCCTTGGCAAGGTCGAGAATCTCAAGCCTCATCGAGTTGCTTGCCAAATTTCCTTCTTCGCCTGTTCCCAGTCGATGAAGTGCGCCTTCCCCTCTGCAATTAAATGTTCCCTATGATCCAGTATATTTTTATGCCATTCAGGGACCTCCACGCTCTCCTCGTTGCCGGCTAAATCTTCCCACAATGCCTCCATCGTGAGGAGTTTCTCGTGAAGGGGCATTTCGCGAATTTTTTCAATCACGCTCATGCTTTGCAATTTAGCACTGGTCATGCTTGCGGCAATTCATTTCTGCCGAACATTTTTCGTGAGGCTGTGTGTTAGTGTGTTGCCTCATATTTTTGCAAAAATGAAGGTAAATTAAAGTATCAAATTCAGTCCGTTCACTGCGGAGACCAGCGCGCGTTCGTCGCCGATGGCGAATTCCTCGCCGGCTGGCATTTCGAGCGAGCGGCCGTTGGGAAGAACAAATTCCAGGATGAGGGGGCGTTGGCCGGGGTTGGCTTTTACGGCGGCGAGGATTTTTTGCAGGGCGGGTTCATCGAGTCGCTCGCGTGCGAGGCGGAGGCGCACCGGGCGGACGGAGGTTTTTTCTTTGAGCGCGGCGACGGCGCCTGCCGTGGCTCGGATGGCTTCGTCACGGCGAGTGATGCGTGTGTTGATCGAAACGGCGTTGCCGGCGACAAAGAGCGCGGCGTTTTTGGAGAAGGATTCATCCCACGCGGTGATTTCGAGCGAGCCGGTGTAGTCTTCGAGGATCAGGATGCCAAAAGGTTTTCCGTCTTTTTTGGAAAAGCGCTTTTCGACGGACATGATCAGGCCTGCGAGCTTGAATGTGCCTGGCTCTGTGGCTTCCCGCGCTTGCGCGATGGTGTTGTATTTTCCGGAGTCGAAATTCCCCGCGTAGCTGTCGAGGGGGTGTCCACTCACATAGTAGCCGAGGAGTTCCTTCTCGTGTTTGAGGGTGTCCAGATTGCTCCAAGGCGCGATACTGGAGGCACCGGAGGTTTTTTTTGGTGGGGTCAGCGGGGTGTCTCCAAAAAGCGAGAACTGCCCGGTTGCGCGGTCACGCTGGAGTGAGGCGGCTGCGGACAGCGAAGGTTCAACCTCCGCGAAGAGGGCGGCACGGTTTTTGTCCACGCAGTCGAACGCGCCGCATTTCACAAGGCTCTCGAGGAATTTTTTGTTCACCGCACGGGAGTCGAGGCGCGAGCAGAAATCCTCCAGCGTGCGGAAGGTGCCGCTTTTTTCCCTTTCGGAAATGGCGGAATCCATCGCGCCTGCGCCGACATTTTTGATGGATGCCAACCCGAAGCGAATGCCAGGGCCATCGGTCTCGGGGGCAAATTTGAGCACGCTGGCGTTGATATCCGGCGGCAGCACGGGAATCTCCATGCGTCGGCACTCGGCGATGACCACGGCGAGACGGTCGGTATCGTTTGCATCGAAGGTGAGCATGGCGGACATGAACTCACGCGGAAAGTGGGCTTTGAGGTAGGCGGTCTGGTAGGAAATCCAGCCGTAGGCGGCGCTGTGGGATTTGTTGAAGCCGTATTGAGCGAATTTCTCGATAAACCCGAAGATGGCGTCGGCCACTTTGGGTGGGATGTTGTTGTGCGTGCCGCAGCCTTCGACGAAGCGTTTGCGCTCCTTTTCCATCTTCTCGGCATCCTTCTTGCCCATCGCGCGGCGGAGCAAATCGGCCTCGCCGAGCGAGTAGCCTGCAAGCACGCTGGCGGCCATCTGCACTTGCTCTTGATAGACGATGATGCCGTGCGTTTCCGAGCAGACCTTCTCGAGCAGTGGATGCAGGTATTCGACCTTTTTGATCCCTTTTTTGCGTTCGATGTAGTCGTCGATGAACTGCATCGGGCCTGGACGATAAAGCGCGCCGATAGCGATGATGTCCTCGATACAGCCGACATCGAAACGCTTGCAGCAATTCGTAATGCCGCCACTTTCCATCTGGAAGACGCCGAGTGTTTCGCCGCGATTGTAGATATCGAATGCCGGACGGTCGTCGCTGGGGATTAGGTCGATGTTGAAATCCGGCACCTTTGCGTGGATGAGACGCACCGCTTCCTGCATGATCGTGAGCGTGCGCAGACCCAGGAAGTCCATTTTGAGCATGCCCAGGTCGGTGAGCGGACCCATGGCGTATTGCGTGACGACTTCGTTTTCCTTGCCCTTACAGAGCGGGATGAATTCATCCAGCGGGCGGTCGCCTATGACCACGCCGGCGGCATGGATGCCCGTGTTGCGGCTCAGGCCCTCGAGCACGGTGGCGTAGTCCCAGAGCTGACGCACAGGTGCCTCGTTCTCGATGGCGGTCTGCAGCTCGGGGTTTTTCTCGCGCGCCTTCTCGAGGTCGATATTCAGCTCGTTCGGGATCATCTTTGCCACGCGGTCGCCATCCGAGTAGCTCCAGCCCAGCACGCGGGCGACATCGCGGATCACGCTCTTTGCGCCAAGCGTGCCGAAGGTGACGATCTGCGACACTGCCCGCTCGCCGTATTTTTGACGCACATATTCGATCACCTCGCCCCGGCGTTCCATGCAGAAGTCCACATCGATATCGGGCGGGCTGATGCGCTCGGGGTTCAGGAACCTTTCAAAAATAAGCCCGTAGCGGAGAGGGTCGATATCGGTGATTCCCAGCACATACGCGATGAGGGAACCAGCTGCCGAGCCGCGGCCCGGGCCCACGGGAATGCCGCTGTCCTTCGCATGGCGAATGAAATCCCAGACGATCAAAAAATAGCTGATGAACCCGGTTTTCTCGATGACCGAGAGTTCGTAATCGAGGCGCTTGTTCAGCTCGGGGTCGGTATCAACGCGCCCTCCGAAGCGCTTGCGGAGGCCCTCATGACAAAGGTCGCGCAGGTATTGCTCGCGGCTGCGCGTGTCGGGCGAGTCGAAATTCGGGTATTTCGGTTTGCCGAATTCCATCTTGAAATCACACCGTTCGGCGATTCGCAGCGTGTTGTCGCAAGCCTCGGGAAGCTCGGCGAAGAGTGCGCGCATTTCCTCGGGAGATTTGAAATACAGCTCGGGACTGTAGCGCATGCGTTTTTCATCCACAATGTTGGCTCCTGTGCCGATGCAGATGAGCACATCGTGGGCCTCGTGGTGGGACTTCTCAAGGAAGTGGACATCATTCGCGGCAACCAGTCCGAGATTCAGATTGCGGGCGAGTTTTACCAGCTCGGGATTGATCCGGCGCTGGGCATCCAGTCCGAAATTGTGGATTTCGATGAAATAATTTTCCGCACCGAAAATATCCCGGTAGGCGGCCGCCGTCGCCTGCGCGTCGTCAAAGCGGCCGGCTTGCAAAAGCGTGGCGACTTCGCCCTTTAGGCATCCGCTCAAGGCGATGATGCCCTTCGAATGCGCGGCTAGGCGCTCCCTGTCCACGCGCGGCTTGTAGTAAAAACCCTCGAGATACCCTGCGGTCGAGAGCTTCACGAGATTCCGGTAGCCTTCGTCGTTCGTCGCCAGAAGCGTGAGATGAAAGGCGGCATCCTTCGCGGACGAGGCGTTCTTATCTGTCATCGAGCCCGGCGCGACATACATCTCGCAACCGATGATCGGTTTGATCCCGGTCTTCTCCGCCTGTTGGTAAAACGGCACCGCCGCATGCAGGTTCCCGTGATCCGTCACCGCCACGGCCGGCATCCCGAATCCTGCGGCCTTTTTGACCAACTCGTCCAACCGCACAGCTCCATCCAGAAGGGAAAACTCGGAGTGGCAATGCAGGTGAACGAATGACATTTTCAGACAATACCGCAACGCGCGCCCGTTTGTCGAATGGTCGGCTCGCGATCTTGTAAACCGGCCGGTTAAAAATAAACGCGGCTCCCCTTTCGGAGAGCCGCGTTGGCAATCTATGCCATTTCGAGCGCGTTACTTATTGCACTGTTTGCACTCGGAGCACTTGCCCTTGCAGCAGGTGGCGCAGTCCTTGTCCTTGCAGCAGGTCGGGCAAGAAGTCCCGGCGGCTTGAACAGAACCAACCACTGCGGCACAGGTCAGAGCGATGGCGATAATCAATGATTTCATAATTTTCCTTTCAGAATGGAATTTTTAAGAAGTGACGGCCTGATCGAAAATCAGGCCCCGGCGCGAATTCAGACCGCCGCCCGTGGCGGGGGTGTCGCCGGCTCAGGGCAGAAGCCCGGAGCGGATTCGTTGCTGTTTTTCCAGCAATGCACAGCCAGTGGCGGTGAGAGTTTGAAATCCTGGATCGCAACAACAGCAAGCACATGGGGCGCAACCGGGCAGACATGACACGCACAGGACGATGCGGACGCCGCGCTCGCCGCTGGTGGGGAATGAAGCCCGGGGCAGCAGCAGGACTCGACCTCCGCCACGGGGGTCGAAAGCATCTCGGTCGGTAATGCAATGCCCAGCACTGATGCGGCTATAAGAGCCATACAAACCATTCCTGCGCGCAGATGCCGATTCACAGAATTAAGCTACGACGGCGATTTTCAAACGCAAGCGGCAGTGAGGGGAAATTTTCGCGAACCGCTCTAAAAATGGAGCTTTGCCCATTCAAACAATAACATTTCGACCTTTGATCTTGAAAGCTGCAGAGGCTTTCAGCAAGTGGCGGTCATTGCTGAAAATTTCCGCAAACCCGTGCACGGATGCGCAAGCAAGGTGCAAGGCATCGGCGGCGCGCAAGTAGGTTGTCGGCTTGATGGAGCGAAAACGGGATGTTGTTCGGGTCAGTAAATCAGGGGAAACGGGAAGCCAGTTCCAAATGTGGTTGGATTCATCGAGATCGATTTGAGCGAAGATAATGCGACTTTGGGAAGGGGTGATTTTGCCTTCCCGAAGGTTTCGATGAATCGTTGCCGCCAACTCCAGACGACCAAAAGCGCAGCATGCAACGCGTCCAGCAGTTCTCACAAGCGCACGCACCTCATCGCTCCCTTGTTCGTTGAGGTAGCATTTGGCAATATAGGCGGTATCGCAGTAGATCATGCCCTGTCGCGGTCTTCGGAAAGAAAGACTGTCGAATCATGGGGAAGTTTGGGAAGGTTCGAAAAACCTTTCACCATAGGCCGATCCCCGAACGGTATTCCTTGATCCTCCAGAGTGAAGGGCACCAGTTTTGCAACCGGCCGGCGCCGATCCATAACCACGATGCTCTCCGCATCCGCCACCTTCCGCACCCATTCACCGGTTTTCATGTGCAAATCCCGAATCGTAATTTGAACCATGTGCACAATGTGACACTTCACATGGCAGCGGGCAATGCTGGTTTCCTGGAAAATAGAAATCGCCATCGTCCCGCATGGCCGAAATTCTTTCATGGAAGATGCGGAAACACTCTTCAGACACCAGCGGGCTCGAAACCGTGTGAACAATGCCTGTATTGGACGCCGCTGCGCGGCTGAAGAATGGGTCATGCGAGACGATGACCCTCCCATTGGAGGCTGCGCGCTTTTGCGCGACTTGTGTGGCCTGCGTTATGGGGTGCTGAACTGCAGTTTTGGGGCGAGGGCTTCGGCGATTTTTGGGGTGAGGCCTTTGATGGCGAGGAGGTCGTTCATGGAGCGGATGGGGGTTTTGGTTCGGGCCTCTATGATGCGTTCGGCGAGTTTCTTGCCGATGCCGGGGAGTGATTGGAGTTCCTCGGCGGTGGCGGTGTTCGGGTTGATGGCCGTGTTGGATTGGGAGTCTTTGAGCACCGTTTGGAGTTCGGCGGATTCGCGGCGTTCCTCGGCGCGGTCGTTCACGATATGGTTCCAGTCGGTGACGGCCCAGATGCCTTTTTGTTCGGCGGCTGCGGTGAGTTCGCGGTCGGCGAGCGCTTCGCGGTATTCATTGCCGGATGTTCCGTCGGGTAGTTGGCGGGTGAGGCCGAAGGCGCGTGCCAGGCCCTCTTCCACGAGGAGTGTGGCGAGGTCTTTGCCTTCGGCGGTCGTGACAAAGGCGTAGGCGCGTTCTTTTTCGCCGTTGCCCCGGGCGCCTGCGAACGCGGTGTGGATGGTGAAGGGCTTGGAGAGAAGTTCCCGGGTGCGGAGTGCGGCCTGCTTGCCAAAATCGCGGGCTGTTTTCATGGAGGAGGCGGCGTCTGTGTCGGCGATGCCGAAATAGCGCCTCTGGGTGCGGAGACGGCGGGCGACCGTTTCGTCGTTCACATGCCACTCGATGCAGTCCACTCCATAAAGACGCATGGTGACCTGGCGTCCATCGGGCAACTTGACCGGAAAGCTGTCGCCGTCCGCCCAGTCCGCTTCAACGAGCGTGGCCCCGGCAAATGTTTGCAGGGCCTCATCCGCATGAAGCGTCCATCCAGCGAAGAGGAAAAGAAGGAGGGCGATGCTTTTTTTCATAAAAATCAGAGCCGTTCCAAGGCAGGAAGGGAGTAGTGTTTTTTGAGTGTATCGGCGTTGGCTTCGATTGAAGCGGCATCGAGGAAGAGGAGTTTCGGGTCTTCTTCGAACTCGATTTTTTGAAATCCATCGACCGGCTTTTTCGCGGCCTCGGACAAGTCGGCGAGGCTTTTGACCGGGCGGCCGTTGACTTTGGTGACGACAATATTTTCGAGGTCCTCGTAGCCGATTGTGTCGGGTGTCGGAAGAACCTGGGAGAGGATGATGATGCGGCCTCGGTCGGGCGGGAGCTCGTTTTGGAAGGCGTCGTAGTAAACGAGGCGCTGGGGTGCGGTGGATGTCCATTTGCTTCCCCATTCCTTGAGGTATGGGCGCGAAAGCTCGATAAAGACGAGTCCCCCGAGGATGACATACCTGGGGGCGGTATCTGAGATGTGGGGCTCGCTGATGGCGTGGTCTCGGTTGGCGACCTGCATGGTCACGGGAATCTCGAGCGTCTTGCCGTCGCGGAGGATTTTGAACCGAACGACGGCGCCGGGGTGTTTGATGGTGTTTGTGAGATGGCTGAAGAGAATGCGGCCGTAGTCAGAATCCTCGTAGTTGCCGTCCTGATCGAGCGGGAGTCCATCCACCGCCAGAATGGCGTCTCCTTTTTTGATCCCTGCGGCATCGGCGGATCCCCGGGGGGTGATGTCCGAGACATAGACGCCGCCGGGTTCCTTGAGTCCGATGTAACGGCGGAGTTGGGGATCGCGGAGCGGTGCGAAGGCGATGCCAAGGCGGGCGAAACCTTGGTAGGTGGTGGAGTCGAGTTCGGTCAGGAAGTGGCGGATCACGGCGGTCGGAACGATGTCGGCGGACTGGTTGCGGGCATCGTAGCGCATGACCATGCCGATGAGGCGGCCGTCGCGGATCACTGGCAAGGTGAAGCTGCCGTCTCTTTGCTGTAGGGGGGCTCCGAGTTTGAAGAGGAGGAGTGCTCCCGACTCGGAGGGATAGCTTGCAACGCTGATGGAGGTGATGCGGCCGAGGGTCTTGGCGATCTCTCCATTCGGCTCGAGTTGGAGGATGGTGGCCTCCTCGCCGACTTGGAGAGGCCCGTTCAAGGCGAGGGGTTGCATGCCTTGGAGGAAGGAGGGGTCGCCCGGGCGCAGGACGGCGAGGTTGCAGTCGTAATCGACGCGCTCCACGGTGGCGGTGGATTTCTCGGCGGTGGCCGGTTTTTCCAGTTCGATGAATGTGGAGTTCGCCACGAGTTCGGCTGTGACCAGAATGCGGCCCCCGTCGATCAGCGCGCCGATGCCCCGTCTGCTGAAGGGTGGCTTTTTGATCCATGGCTGGAAAAATTCGTAGACCTGATTGGTGGAATTGACGCGCAGCAGGGACTTGGATGTCGATTCCGGTGCGGTGTCTTCTGCGCGAGCGGACGGGATGGCAAGTGCCAGCAAGAGGGCCAGGCAGAAGGATCGTAGGGAAGGAGTGGATTTCATTTCTCGAGGTTTTTTTCGGCAGTCAATGCGTAGCGCCCGCTGATGCGCGAACGCGCCTCCTCGATGGCTTTTCGCTCCAGAACGATCGGGCGTCCCCCGCCGGCGAATTTGATGACATAGTAGTCCGCCTTTTCCTCGAATGCGGCGGCGATGTCCTCGATGCGTTTGATGCGGCGTCCGTTCACCTCGTCCACCACGGAATAGCGGAATTCGTCGGCGTAGGCGTTCACGGGGTCGGGAAGGATGTTGCTCAGAACGACGATCTCCGGGCGTGTGGCGTGCAATCCGTCGGCGATGAAAAAATCAAAAAGATAGTTTAGGCGCTGGTCGGAGGGATCATGGGCCTCCATAAAATTCTGATCCACCGGCTGGAAAACCAATCCACCGGCGACAAAATAGCGGGGCTTCTCATCGTAGAGGTTGCTCTGAAGCTTGAATGGCCAGGGTTCCCGAAGTGGCACGGTGAGGGTCATGGGTTTCCCGTCGCGCAGGATGTCGAGATGCACCTTGTCGCCTTTGAATTTCCTCTCCACGACTTCTTCGAGAGGCACGGCCTCGTCTTCGAGCGGAATGGTGCCATCACTCGACACGGTGTGTCCGTCGATTTTCAAAATCACATCCCCGGGCTTGACGATGCCATCGGAGGCGCCGCTGCTGTAGACGCTGCAGATTTGGACTCCGGTGTTCTCGTCCTCCAGGCCGAGTGCGCTTCGGGCGGCGGGGTTGAAGAGGTTGCGGTAGGTCAGGGCCAGATCGACATAGTGGTCGTAGCGGCCGTCCTCCACATCCTTCAGAAAACGGTGGATGACCGGAGTGGGGATCATGTAGCCAACATTTTGGGCGACATCGCCGCTGTAGCCTTGGAAGGCGACTCCGACGACCTTGCTGTTTTGCATCACGGGACCGCCGCTGTTGCCGGGATTGATGGCGGCATCGATCTGGATGGCGAGGTGGGAATCCATGCCGGAGTGGGAGTAGGGCTGGAAGTCGATGCGTGACACAATGCCGCGTGTCACGGAGAGGCGGGTGCCACCGACGGGGTAGCCGTAGGCTGAAACGACGGATTCGATTTGCGGAATACCGCCGAATTCGAGTGGCGCTGTGCCGTTGAAGAAGTCGGGATTCTCGACACTAAGCAGGGCGAGGTCGCAGTCGTGGGCGATGTGCAGAACTTGTGCGAGGTAGGGGTTTGGGTCGCCCTCTTTGGATACCGTGAGAAAGCGCGCGTTGCTGACCACATGCGCATTTGTCATGATGCGTTTGCCATCGACAACAAACCCGGCTCCGACTCCGGAGGTGACATCCCCCGGGCTCCAGGGGGTTTTATAATTTGGCTCCTGCGAAGTCGCCTCGATCCGGACGAGGCTCTTGGAAATTTCGACGGCGTGAAGTGCGGCCAACGGGAGGAGCAGGGCAGCGGCAATCAAAAAAAAGCGGGACATTGCCTCCGACTGTAGCAAACCGGCCCTCCTGCGCAACGAACTGTCTGTCACATTTCCGTGCGGAGCGGTTCGGTCAACTCTCAAGGGCTTCCAATTCCTGCACGCGCCGTTCAAGCCGGGTGATTGCATCGAGGGCGAAGTTCAGCTCCGCCTGCTTCTGCAGGAGTGTGATTTCGAGTTCCTGAATCTTGTTTTGCAGGCTCTCTTTGACTCCGTGGTCCTGATTTTTCGAATCGTCGCCTTGGGCTGCGGGATTCGGGAAAAACGAGGCATCGCCGAGGCGCATTTTTTCTCCCGAGCAGCAGTTGAGGATTTTCGTGTCGCCCGAGATTTCTCCGAGGCTCAGGAATTCGAGCAGTGTGCCTGCCGTGGTGGGTCCGTAAAGCGGCTGCCCAGGCACCTCCACCAGCCAGTCCATGTGGAGTTCTTCAAGCATGGGGGCCTTGTTCCAAGTCCTGCCGTCATTCGAAACGACATCCTGCGGATGAATTTGAGCGGACATCGCCCACTCACGGATTTGGTCAAAAAAAACCGGTCCAAAAATTTCATCATCCGCATGTTTGCGGAGATACCACTGGGGGGAATTACCTGTCGCTATCACGCGGCTATACTTCTCCCAAGTGGAGTTGGTTGCAAGGATTGATCAACCCCGCGTCGCCGACAGAAAAATGCCGGTTTGTTGCCCTGAGAGGATACCCGGTGTAAAGTAGCTGCCATGCAATCGCCGTCGACGACTCTTTTGCCTGCGGAGAAGCGCTCCATTCCTGTCTGGCGCGGCGTTGTGATCGTGCTGCTTGCCGCCGCGACTCTTGTGGCCTGTTTGTGGGGTAGTCCTCCCGCCAAGAAATCCGAGCCGGGCGTCGTGATGGAGTTGCCGGGTTCGTTGACCGGCTTGTGGGGTAGCGACCAGCCTGTTTCCGAGTCGGAAAAAGTCATTCTTCCCGCCGACACCGAGTTCGCAAAAAAAATCTACTCGGACGGCCTTGGCAACGACATCCACTGCCAGATTGTTCTCGCCGGTGCGGAAAAACGGAGCATCCACCGCCCCGAGGTTTGTCTGCCTGCGCAGGGGTGGACGATCAAATCCGGCGAAGTCGTGCCCGTGAAGCTGGCTGATGGAAAAACACTCGAGGTCATGAAACTCACCGTCGTCCGTCCGGTCACGCTGAACAACGGCGCGCAGCGCGAGCTGACCTCGGTCTTCTGCTATTGGTTCATCGGCAAATACGCCACGACGCCGCACCATTTTGTGAGGGTGTTGAAGACGAACCTCGACATGCTGTTGCACAACACAAACCACCGCTGGGCCTATGTAATTGTCAACGCCCCAGTGCTGGAGGGTTTTGTTTCCGGCGGCAAGAATCTGGCACAAACAAACGAGCGTGTGGAGGCCGCCATCGCGGAGTTGGTGCCACAGATCATGCCGGAGCTTTAGTGCGCTTCGAAAATTAAAAAAGGCCGCCTTTTGCGAGGCGGCCTTTTTTTGTAGGAAGGGAAAGCGGATTAGCGCTTCGAGAACTGGAAGCGTTTGCGGGCACCAGGCTGGCCGGGCTTTTTGCGTTCCTTCATGCGAGGGTCGCGTGTCAGCAGGCCTTCCTGCTTGAGCGGGAGGCGTAGGGCCTCGTCGATCTCGATGAGCGCGCGGCTGATGGCGAGGCGCAGAGCGCCGGCTTGGCCATTGACGCCGCCGCCGACTGTGCGGACGGTGAGGTCGTAGGTGTGCACGGCGTTGGCGATTTCCAGCGGGCGGAGAATCTGGTTTTGAACCGAGAGGCTAGGGAAGTAGTCGGTGAAGTCACGGCCATTGACCTTGATGGCACCGGAGCCGGGCTGCAGGCGGATGCTTGCGACAGAGGTCTTGCGGCGGCCTGTGGTTTGGATGGGTTCTGCTTTGCTCATACTAAAAATCAGACTGCTTGTGGGTTCTGTGCGGTGTGCGGGTGCTCGGCACCGGCGTAAACCTTGAGTTTGCCATAGAGGGCGCGGCCGAGGCGGTTGTGAGGGATCATGCCACGGACGGCGCGTTCGATGAGAAGCTCCGGGCGGCGCTCACGGCGTGCGCGGAAGGTCTCGGATTTGTGACCACCGACGAATCCCGAGAAGCTCATGTAAGTCTTGGCGATTTCTTTTTTGCCGCCGATGGTGACCTTGGAGGCGTTGAGGACAACGACGAAGTCGCCGGTGTCAACATGAGGAGTGAAGATGGCTTTGTTTTTTCCGCGAAGGAGATTGGCGGCCTTGACGGCGACGCGGCCGAGAGGTTGGCCGGCGGCGTCGATGACCCACCAGTTGCGCTTCACCTCTTCGGATTTGGCTGAGAATGTTTTCATTCGTTAAATATTGAGAGTCGGCGAAGCTGAATCAGGCTTCCATCCATGTCAAATCCCAAAAAACATTTCGATCCGCCGCCTGATCAAAAGGAAATTTTCTCCCGCTCCGTCGCTGCGAAGACTTGAAGCGCGCTCGATTTGGGAACCATGTTTCTGGCGTCCGCGAGCATGCGGTCGATGAAATCATCGCTGTGGGAGGGATCATGGTGCGTCATATAGAGACGGCCAACGCCTGATTTTAGTGCCAGCGAGACAACATCTTTCGAGGACGCGTGACCCCAGCCCCGGCGTTTTTCGGCCTCCTCTGGCGTGTATTGCGTATCAGCGACGAGGATGGAGGCGTCTTTTATAAAAGAAACAATCCGCGCCTCGTCTTGGCCGTGTGTTTCATGATCGGAGAGGAACACAAAGCTTCCGCTCGGAGTGTCAAAGCGATAGCCGAGACAGCCCCCAGGATGGTTTGTGGGACAGGACGAAGCGCGCACATCTTCGATTTGCAGGTCGGCTTGTCCGTCCGGATCAAGATGCTCGAAGCTCATTTCACACTGCATGGCTTCGAGGGGCACGGGAAAGCAATGGTCGCCATCCATCTGTTTCTCAAAAATCGACTTCAGCGAATCGGGCCTGGGATCGCGCCCGAGGACGCGAAGGCGGTTGTTTTTGATGTAGGCTGGAATAAAAAAGGGAAACCCTTGGATGTGGTCCCAGTGGGTGTGGGTGTTGAGAAGGGTCAGTGACAGGGGGGAGGCTCCGAATTCATCGAGAAGAGCTCCTCCGAGTGGGCTGATTCCAGAACCGGCGTCGATGATGATGATCTGGCCTTGGATTCGTAATTCCACACAGGTCGTGTTGCCGCCATAGCGGGCTGTCGATTGCCCCGGTGTGGGAATCGAGCCCCGGACGCCCCAGAAACGCGCCCATGCTTGGGAATGCGCGTCAGTCTGTTTGTCGATTGGCATTTGGCGGTGTGGAATTGGGGGGGGAGAGAAACCTTCTATGCGAAAGGCTATGTTTAAGCACCCCCGTTGCGAAAGTTTTTATTTTTAAAATTTGCGGGTCGCTTTTCTCGATGGCTTTTGAACCCGCGTTTGTTCCCAGAAAAAAAGGCCACCTCTCGCGAAGTGGCCTTTTGTAGGAAGGGAAAGCGGATTAGCGCTTCGAGAACTGGAAGCGTTTGCGGGCGCCGGGTTGGCCGGGCTTTTTGCGCTCCTTCATGCGGGGGTCGCGTGTGAGGAGACCTTCCTGTTTGAGCGGGGTGCGCAGGGCCTCATCGATCTCGATCAGCGCGCGGCTGATTGCGAGGCGCAGGGCGCCGGCTTGGCCATTGACGCCGCCGCCTACGGTCTTCACTGTGAGATCGTAGGTGTGGACGGCGTTGGCGATTTCCAGCGGGCGGAGAATTTGATTCTGAACCGAAAGGCTGGGGAAGTAATCGGTGAAGTCACGGCCGTTGACTTTGATCGCTCCGGATCCGGGTTGGAGGCGAATGCTGGCCACTGAGGTCTTGCGGCGGCCTGTGGTTTGGATGGGTGCTGCTTTGCTCATACGAAAAATCAGGCTGCTTGTGGGTTCTGTGCGGTGTGCGGATGCTCGGAGCCGGCGTAAACTTTGAGTTTGCCGTAGAGGGCGCGGCCGAGGCGGTTGTGAGGGATCATGCCACGGACGGCGCGCTCGATGAGAAGCTCTGGGCGGCGCTCGCGGCGTGCGCGGAAGGTTTCGGATTTGTGACCGCCAACGAAGCCCGAGAAGCTCATGTAGGTCTTGGCGATTTCCTTTTTGCCGCCGATGGTCACCTTGGAAGCGTTGAGGACAACGACGAAGTCGCCGGTGTCAACATGAGGAGTGAAGATGGCTTTGTTTTTTCCGCGAAGGAGATTGGCGGCCTTGACGGCGACGCGGCCGAGAGGCTGACCGGCAGCGTCTATGACCCACCAGTTGCGCTTCACCTCTTCGGATTTAGCTGAGAATGTTTTCATCGTGATTAATTGAGAGTCGGGCAGTGTGATCGCCTCGATGTCTTGTGTCAAACTCTAACACAAAATTTTTGTGTTTTGATTCGACCCGCAGGTCGTCAGATCAGCAGCGTCCGTTGAGAAAGAATGTTTTCACCTGGCCAAGGCCCTTGCACTCGACCATGCCGCGCTCCTCCAGGATGAAGTGCGAATCAAGCGTGGATCGGGTTTGTTCGGAGAGGTGGATTCTGCCCGGCATGCCGGAGGATTCCATGCGGCTTGCGACATTGACGGTATCGCCCCAGAGGTCGTAGGTGAATTTGATCTTGCCGATGACGCCCGCCACGACTGGGCCGGAGTGAATGCCTATGCGCATGGCAAGCTCGGTGCCATTTTTTTTGTTTATGGTCTCGAGGGCCTCGACCATCTCGATTGCGGCGTCTGCCACCACATGGGCGTGGTCATCGCGGTGGTTGGGGAGGCCTCCGACCAGCATGTAGCAATCGCCGATGGTTTTGATTTTCTCGACGCGGTGGTTTTCCACAATGTTGTCAAAAGCTGTAAAGATTTCGTTAAGCATCCTCACAAGATCATCGGGAGTTGTCTTGCGTGAGAGCGCGGTAAAGCCGCACAGGTCGGCGAACATCACAGAGACGATGTGGTGGCCATTCGCAATGGTTTTCTCGCCGCCTTTCAAGCGGCCTGCGATGGCTCCGGGCAGGATGTTCAACAGAAGGCGCTCGGATTTTTCTTTTTCAAATTCCACGAGTTCCTTCTCCGCCTGGAGTTGGGCAAAACGAAGCTTGTCAAGATTGCGGAGGCGTTTCTTTTCGAGGGAGGTCGTGACGCGTGCCCGGAGGAGAGTCGGATTTGGCGGCTTGATGAGATAATCCTCGGCGCCTGCTTCGATGCACTGCACGGCGAGGTCAATCTGCTCATTTCCCGAAATGACAATCGTGGGAGTCCCCTTGATGCGGCTGTCGAAATTCATGTTCGTCAACACCTCAAGCCCATTCATCTCAGGCATTTCCATGTCCAGTAGCATGAGATCGTAGGGTTTTTCCAAGAGCTTGTTGATGGCATCACGACCATCCACTGCCGTGTCGATATTATTAAAGCCAAGGTCTTGAAGCGCTTTTGTGAGCACCATTCGCATCAGGCGACTGTCATCCGCGACTAGAACTGCCGATTTTTTTAAGGAATCGGCGACTTCCTCTGGTTTGATTTCGGCTACGGAATTGGATTCTGTGGAAAGTTGGTTGTTCATAGGGGCATTACACTGCCTCGGGTTGGTCAGGTTCTGGTTTGCGTTCTAGGTTAATAATTCGGGATACTTTAGAAAGGAGATTTTCGTCTTCAAACGGCTTGATGATGTAGTCCCGGACGCCCAGTCGCGCTACGGTAGAAATAATCTCGTTGCTGTCTTCAGCAGTGAGCATGATAACCGGAGTGCGCTTGATATTATCATGTTCACGCATTTTGCGAAGCATCGTGACGCCGTCCATGACTGGCATATTGTAGTCCAGCATGATGAGGTCGGGTTGATGGGTTATGACTGCTTCCAAACCCTCCATGCCATCGGCCGCTTCGAAAAGTTCGCAATAAAAAGGACGGAATACGCGCTTAAGCATCAGCCGTATCGTGCGACTGTCATCGACACTCAGTATTTTTGGAAGGGTCATGGTTGAATAAGAATTTGAAGATTGATTCGATCCGTCCCACAAGTCCACTCGGTGCGGCATAAATCCGAGCCTGTTGCTCCTCGAAGATCAATTCGAGAGCCAAAAGTGATGATTGGAGTGCCAAGAACTCCAGGAAATCCCGCCGCGGTGAGCTCGCTTTTGATGCGCCCGGAAATCATATTGCAAAGCTCGCCAGTGGCATCCTCGATTTCCTCGCCTTGGCCTTCGCAGCCGATGAGAATCTTGGTGGCTTTAGCGGCGAAGGCTTCTGAAATTTGCAGGAGAACGGATGCTTTGACGCGATCTCCGGTGATCGATACGGAGGCGTGAAATGTTTTGAAATCATGAGTTTCATCTGACGACTCGGCGGGCTCGAGAGAGAGCTTGAGTTGCTTGGAAAAAATCTCTTTCAATGCGCGTTCTGCAGTATCCTTAAGAGAGATGGGCAGTTGGCCAGATGTTGTCATATTTTTTTTGCCGACTTGGCGGCGATCGCCGAAAGAATGGCCTGTGGCATCTTTGAGAGTGGAAGCACTTTATTGGCAGCGCCCAAGCGGATGGCCGCCTGTGGCATGCCAAAAACAACGCAACTTTCCTCCGACTCGGCCATTGTTTCCGCGCCAGCAGACTGGAGTTCCTTTAGACCCATTGCGCCATCGACTCCCATTCCAGTGAGGAGGGCGGCGACGGCATGAGAACCGGCGTGAGTTGCTGCGGACCGGAAAAGAATGTCCACCGCTGGGCGGCAATGGTGGACGGGCGGAGATTGACCGAGCCGCACTCTATAGCCCATGCCAAAGGGCACGAGGCTCAAATGAAAATCTCCGGGTGCAACCAAGCAGTGGCCTGACTTGAGTTCCTCGCCGTCCTTTGCTTCCCGCACTGAAAAAGGGCATAGTTCGTCGAGGTGATGAGCCATGATTCTTGAGAAATTCGCCGGAATATGCTGCACGACAACGATGGGAGGGAGTCCATTGGGGAGGCGGGGCAGAAGGTAGCGTAGTGCCTCCACACCGCCCGTCGAAGATCCGATCACAATGATACTGCGGGGAGAAAATGGAGCGATCTGGGTTGCGGGAGCGGATTGAACGACTGACGCGGAAGAACTGGCCCGCTCGGCTTTTTGCAATTTTCCACGGTTGCGAGAATGAGCTGCGCCTCTCACATGGTAGGCAAGGGATTTCGCCATCTCGGAAAAGCTCTGACCTGCACTTGGCTTGCCAATCACATCGATAGCGCCTGCTTCCATGGCTTCCATTGCCTTGGCTGATCCCGCTTGGGTCAGTGAACTTATCACCACAACGGGGATTGGATGGTGTGCTTGCAGGATTTTTAAGAATGAAATCCCATCCATACGAGGCATTTCAAGATCGAGTGTGATGACATCTGGATCAAGGGCGAGGATTTTTTCCCTTGCCACATAGGGATCTTCCGCGCCACCGACTACCTCGATTTCAGGGTCGCGAGAAAGGGCATCCATGATCGCCCTGCGGGCTAGGGCCGAGTCGTCGACGACGAGAACGCGGATTTTTTTCCCAATGGTCATGGCAGTTGATAGACGCCCTGTCTTATCGTTTTGAGATTGTGTTGAATGCCCATGAGGCTTTCGGAGTGACCAATGATGAGATATCCGCCGGGGGCAAGGTAGCGTGTCAAGCGTTTGACGGCCAATTCTCGAGAGGGAATGTCAAAATAAATCATCACATTCCTGCAAAAGATAACATTTTGATTGTGGGGGATTGGATATTCATTTTGGAAGAGATTGACGCGTTCGAATTGAACTTTTTTGCGCAACTCGCCCTTGACTCGGCATTTCCCTTCTTGGGAGTCAACGCCTTTTTGGAAGTAGCGCTTGAGGAGGTCTGCAGGAACAGGTTCGACGACTTCCATGCGGTAGATGCCTTGTTTGGCAGTTTCCAAAATGGTTTTTGAGATGTCGGATGCCCAGATCTGCCAGTCGATAGATGGATAAGATCGAAAAAATTCCGATAAAACGATGGACAAGGTGTAGGGTTCTTCGCCCGAGGATGATGCGGCAGACCAGATTCGCAGAGAAGATCGTTTGGCGGTGAGGTCCGGAAGCAATTCCGGAAGGATTTTTTCCGTAAGAAATACAAAATGATCTGGTTCGCGATAGAATCGCGTGTGGTTTGTTGAGATGAGATCTATGAGTTCATCGATTTCGACTTGTGAGCTATGGGAGCGTAGGAGGTCGCAATACTCATCAAAGGACGCCAGCTTCAAATGGCGCAATCTTTTTCCCAAGCGACTGGAAAGCAATGCTTGCTTGTCAGCGCCGAGTTTGATGCGGCTGTGCTGATAAACCAAATCCACAATAGCCTTGTAGGCTTCAGTTGAAAGGGGGGTATCTTGACTGGCGATCAGGTTTTGATTGATGGAAGGAAGCTTGCTCACCTAAAAGTTACGAAAGTCGTCGTTGCTTGGGTCCGAGGAGGAAGGGTCATTTGGCATTGGAATCGAAAGCACCCTTTTGGGGCGAGCGATGGCATGGGAGCGCTCCGGCACGGCTTGGATGGGAATAATTTTTGGAGATGATTTTTTTGGTTTGGACGGTGTGCCTCCTATGAGTTCGCGGAGTTTACGAACGAGATCTTTCATGGTTTCCGCTTGGGCATCGAGTTCCTCTGCCGCGCTGGCACTCTCCTCAGCATTGGCAGCATTGCCTTGGGTGACCTTGTCCATTTGGTTCATGGCATTATTGATCTGCTGGATGCCTTGAGCCTGCTCGGTAGCTGCGGTCGCAATATGGGCAACAAGTGCGTCCGTGGCGGCAACCTTTTCAGCAATGTGTTTAAGAGAGTCTCCGACTTTGGCTGAGCAAGCGGAACCGCTGCGACTATTGGCGATAGCGGCTTCGATTTTATCGGCAGTTTCCTTGGCGGCGCCTGCGCTGCGCTGAGCAAGCGACCTCACTTCGTCGGCTACGACGGCAAAGCCTGCACCAGCATCGCCTGCACGGGCTGCCTCGACCGCAGCGTTAAGAGCGAGAATATTCGTCTGAAAAGCAATTTCATCGATGTTCTTAACAATTTTAGCGACCTCAGCGCTTGAAGAGTCAATGGCCTTCATGGCTTCCATCATTTCAAGCATGGTTTGAGCGCCAACCGCCGCCTCGTGGCTGGCGTCGCTCGCAAGGGCCTTGGCTTTCTGGGCATTATCTGCTGTAGCCCGGATCATACTTGACATCTCTTCCAGCGAGCTGCTGGTCTCTTCAACCGAGGAGGCTTGTTCGCTTGAACCCGAGGAGAGTTGGTTGCTGGCCATAGAAACTTGGCGTGCAGCGGAGGCGGTTTGAAGAGATCCGCTGTCCAAATTTGTGGCCAATTCTCCAAGAGCTTGAGTGATCGATCGTATTTGAATGTATGTGAAGGTCACTGCCAAGAGGATGATAACCAGCCCTCCAAGGGCCATCCACCGGCTCGTGGAGTGGGTGAAGTCGGAGATTCCCATGAGCGCAGTATGGAATTTTTCGACCTCGGCATCGACAAATGGAGTCAAAGTCTCGGTAAGAAGCGAAGCTGTTGCGTCAAATTCGCTCATGATCTGGTTGCCGGCTGTGGGTCCATCCTTGATATACGCAGCCGCCATAATGCGGCCTTTCTCGTAGTAGGCTTCAAAGTTTTTTTCCAGATCAGCGAGCTTTCTTAATTGCTCATCATTCTGCTCAAGTTGGAACTCTGCTCTGAATTTATTTAAATTGGCTAAGAATGACTTATAGCTCTCCTCCGCCTCCTTGAAGCCATCATCCAGGCCATCCTGTCCGCGAGTGGCTGAAATATCGGTGAGCCACTGTTGAACTTGCACCACATCAAGCTGCATACGGCGGGCGCAGTCTGCAAAAATGACACTTTTTTCCCGGGCCAAGCGGGTTTTCTGCTCGATGCTTTGCGCAAGCAGATAACTGGCAAGGATGGCAACGCACAATCCCAGCAAAGGGAGCCCTGATATGAGGGCAAATTTGACTTTTAGATTCATTTTTCGATGCCTATTTGTGTTTGCCTAATGTCTGGGACTTAACCACGATCTCCCAGAAGGTTTTTTTCTGAGGTGAGTTGTGCGTTTGTTGTATTGCCTGCGCCGAGGCGAGCGCCCTCTCTCGTCATGCCATCGGGAAGGGCTCGCGTGACTGAAGCATCGTCCAGGAAGATTTTTTCAATATCAAGCAGGGTCTTGACCGATCCCGTGCAAGTGGTTACTCCCAAGATATATTGAGTATCTGGCGATCCGCCAAAATCCGGTGGGGGTTCGATGGAATCGTCTCGGAGTTGGACAACTTCTTCCACCGCATCGACGATAGCTCCCATGAGGGTTTTTGTTCCCTCTGCTCCATTAAGTTGGACGACAATAATGCAAGCACGGTCGCAGTAATCGCCCAAGGCGAGTTGAAACTTGGCGCGCAAGTCGAGCACGGCAATAACTGTTCCGCGAAGGTTGATCACGCCTTTTATGTGGGTCGGCATTCTTGGAACCGGAGTGATCGGGCAGAGGCGTATGATTTCACGGACATTTAAAACTGGAATGCCATAAGATTCGTTGCCAAGGCTAAAAGTGAGATAACGCCCAGTTTTGATTTTAGTTTCGGTAGATAGTTGTGTGGTCATCGCAAATATGGGGTTGGTGGATTTGTAGTTTTTTTAGAGGTTTACAAGGGTATCGACATCGAGGATCAGTCCCACTGAACCATCGCCAAGCACGGCGGCGCCTGCAAGAAGATGCTGATTTTTAAATGTTTCTCCCAGGCTCTTGATGACGACCTCTTGTTTTCCGATGAGTTCATCGACAAGGATGCCTCTCATTTCATCGCCAGACTCGACAACAATGATGATGCCGTCTTCGTAATTTTTGGCTTTAACGCCTTCTGTCCCGAGAAACTCACCCAGTCGCAGGATAGGGGTTTGTTTGCCTCGCACGCTAACAAGAGCTCCGCGTTCGTGAACCGTAGTGACACTTTCTGGTTTTGGACGAAAGGATTCACGCACGGAAATAGTGGGGATGATGTAGCGATCGTTACCCACTCCCACCATGAGCCCGTCGATGATGGCGAGAGTGAGCGGGAGAAGAATAGTGAATGTGGTGCCCTTCCCAAGAACGGACTGAATCTCCACTTTGCCACGCAGACTCTCAATATTCTTTTTTACGACATCCATGCCCACACCGCGTCCGGAAAGATCGGTGATCGTCTCGGCGGTAGAGAACCCCGGCATGAAAATAATGTTATAAATCTCCGATTCGGTGAGCTCGGCCGTAGGGGAAACAAGGCCTCGTTCGATTCCTTTTGAGAGAATTTTTTGTGAATTGAGGCCCTTGCCGTCATCTTGAATGCGAATGAGAATGCCGCCACGCTGGTGGGAGGCGGAGAGTCGCACGGTGCCGAGGGCGGATTTGCCATTGGCCACGCGTTCCTCGGGAGATTCCAATCCGTGATCCACGGCATTGCGAATCATGTGCACAAGTGGGTCTGCGAGCTTTTCAACTATGTTGCGATCCAGTTCGGTTTCCTCCCCATCGAGCACAAGCTGAACTTGTTTTTTTTGTTGGGCAGAAATGTCGCGAACGAGTCGACCCATCTTTTGGAAAGCGGAGCGCACAGGAACCATTCGGAGAGACATGGCGTTGCGCTGAAGCTCAGAAGTCGTGCGACTGAGTTGGCGAAGGCTCCGCGCAAGATTGCGGCTTTCCAAACTCTGAATCGAGGGGTCTTGAACCACCATTGACTGAGCGATCACGAGTTCGCCTACGAGATCGATCAGCGCATCCAACTTGGCCGTGTCGAGCTTCACAAATCCCGAGCTCTGCTCTTTTATCGCGCCCGCTTCTTTTGATGGGCTCGGCGTAGGAATGAGGTGGGTGACATTGACCTCAATGGTTTTTTTTTGAGGAATTACTTCCAGCGCTTTTTCGGTTTTCGATTCTGTGTGAGTCAACGGCGCTAGTGTCGACTCCGCAGCGACTGTAGCTTGCGGCGGGATGGCTGGGGGGGCTTGTGGAGGCAGGTCGGGAGGCAACTCTCCCTTTAGGGCGGACCTCACGCGCTGAATAATGTGACTTGTCGGAACAACAATTGGTTTGCCGGCATTAGTGCCCTTGAGTTGGAGCCCTATTTCAAAAGTGTATTTTTTAAGGGCGTCCGATCCGGCGAGAATGAGATCGATAATTGTTGAGTTGATTTTGATTTTAGATTGGCGCGCGGCATCGAGGAGTGACTCGAGATCGTGAGCTAAATCTTGGATGGCGATGAGGCGGAGAAACCCGGCTGCGCCTTTGAAAGTATGAAAGGCACGGAAAATCGAGTTGATGGTTCCCGAGTTGCTTGGATTCTCCTCCAGAATGAGAAGGCCTTGTTCAATACTCTGAAGAGAATCGACTGACTCAGCGTGGAATTCGTTGAGCAATTCAGCATCTTCACTGAGATTGAGCGTGATGGCCTTTTCTTCGGCAGCGACTGCTTCAGTAACCTTCTTGTCTGGTGCTGGAGTCGCTGAGGAAATTTTATTTCCCGAGGGAGTGGAGGAGTCAGGCTCCCATGATGTGGGCTGAGATGGGAGTGTCTTGTTGATCTCCCATGCAGCTATTGCTTCTCCGAACCATGCGTGCCACTCATTAAGCCGTTGGATGCTTTTTTCAGAAAATGTTCCCGCTCCATCAAATATTTCGCTGATCCAAGCTTGGCATAGAGCGATGCTCTTACAGATTTGCTCCGGAGCATTCTTTTCAAGCAAATCTTCAAGATCCATGAAGAAGCTGTTTATGGGAAGCAGACCGGTCTTCTCACCTGGGGTAATGAAAGCCAGTTCCACGGCAAAGCGAGTATGGATATCAAGAGCCTGCTTAGAAATGGATGAAGGTGAATTACTCATTAATCTGTAAGTCTAAAAAGTGCCCCAAGCAAAGGCTTTCAATCAATTCATACCCGCAAACTCCCTGTATAAGAAGTATTTTTAAATAATGAAGTTGCCGTGTCATTAAATGCTATTTGATTCGTTCGCAACATGCCTTCAAAAATGGATTTGAGAGCCTTATTTTTATAGGGTGGGATACTGTGGCCGTGAGCAGGCATCGAAAAAAGGAGGCATTTCGTTCCCGCGCACTGAAAAATTCAAACGAGACTTGGCTTTATTGTCTTAAAAGTGATCGGGATAGTCTAAGGATGCTTTTTTTGCAGTTTGCAGCTATTCGTGGTGATATTTAGTTTTTTTGACCCTCAAGGATCGTTTCGAGATTGACGACGGCGCACTTGAGTTCCTCTGCTTGGGCGGTCATTTCCTCGGAGGCTGCAGCCGTTTCTTCCGCGCTGGCAGCGTTGGCTTGAGTGACCTTGTTCATCTGAGAGACGGCTATGTTGACTTGCTGAATGCCGGTGCTTTGGTCTTTGGAGGCGGCGGCAATCTGAACGATGAGCTGGTCGACTTGGCGGGCTTTATCCACAATCTGGTGAAGGCTGTCTTTGACCTTGGTGGTGATAATCACACCGGTGTTGCTCTTTTGGATCGCGTCATCAATTTTTACAGAGGTCTCCTTTGCGGCAGTTGCAGCGCGTTGGGCGAGGCTGCGCACCTCGTCGGCCACAACGGCAAATCCGGCACCGGCCTCCCCTGCTCGAGCGGCTTCCACGGCGGCGTTGAGCGCCAGAATATTTGTTTGGAAGGCAATTTCATCAATCGATTTAACGATCTTTGAGATTTCGTTGCTGGAGTTTTTGATGGCTTCCATGGCAACGATCATTTCGCCCATTTCATCCACTCCGCTTTCAGCCGACTCTCGAGTGGAGGTGGCGATGTCCTTCGCATTGCCACTATGATCCGCATTGAGGGAAATCATGGATGCCATCTCTTCGAGAGCCGAACTCGTTTCCTCAAGCGAGCTCGCTTGTTCATTGGCGCCCTCCGCGAGGCTCTGACTCGAGGCTGCCACCTGAGCAGAAGCATCGGCAATCTGCCTTGAAGCACTGCTCAGCACTTCAGAAACCGTTTTCAAGGCTTTCGACAAGGATCGCGAGAACAGAGTCGAATAAATGATCGTGATGAGTGCGACTAACACAGCAAGACCAAGCATCATTGCCGTTCGATTGTTGATTGAATCCTGAGCTTGGGCCTCGATTTTCTGATTTTCGGCCGTTGTTTCTTTAACAACTTGGTCAATGAATTTGCGATGCTCTTCGTATTTGCTGCGTAGGCTTCCATAGACAATTTCGTTCACCTTATCCTTCTCTCCATTGTCTAATGCTGGTAGGAGCTTCTCGTTAATAATCGCATAGAATTCCAAAGCGGGTTTCTTCGAATCATTAAGAAAAATCTGCTTCGTAGCGCTTTCCGGAAGTTCCGTTTTCCAAAAATCATGCCGCTGCAAATATTCCGCCTTGAGTCTGTCAAGGGTGTCTTTGAGGTCTTTAATTTTTGTAGGAGATGTTTCTCCAGCTAATTGAAGAGCAACAAGATAACTTTCGATGATGTAGGCGGGCGGCGGGAGAATATCTGCGATCACATCTTTCCCTCGAACGATATCTTTGTATATCGGACCATTAACCCTCAGAACGCTCAGCGTGTTGAATGCAAGAAAGCCAAATCCTATAAAAGATAAAACAAACAGGGCGATTTGAACATTAAGGCGTATACGAAGAGATTGGTGGTTCATTGGTCAAAGAGAGTTAGAAGTGTTGTCGCTAAAACGGCGCGGAACATCCCAAGCAGGTTCTCAATTTTTTACAACCCTCTTTTTGAATCGTTATCGACACAAATTTACCAAGGCTGCGCTGTTATTCAGAAACCTGGTTGAAGAGGGACATATCCCAGAAATGGGAAGAGATACTTTTAGCCTGCGAGCGCTGCTTCAGTTTGGTCTGATCGTTGCAAGAACGCCTTTGGTATTTTTAGAAACGGCGCCGATGTTCCAGAGGAGGAATCCGCCGCGCGGACGGGGTGCGATGTTTTTTTCCAGTTGGAGCTGGCGTCTGATCTCGTCTGCGCCCCAGCCGAGGGAGGCGAAGAAACTTTTTACCATGCGGCGAGATTAAGAGGGAATCGCCGGCGATGGGAAGAGATACTTTTGGTCTGAAGGGCAGCGCCTCGGGTCAGGCGAATTTCCCATTCAGCGGCGCGCCTTGAGAAAAAATGTTTTCACCAGCCCGAGTCCCTTGCATTCGATCATGCCGCGCTCTTCGAGCTCGAATCGGGAAGCCAGTTCGTCCCGGGTTTGCTCGGAGATGTGGATTTTCCCGGGCATGCCCGTTGATTCCATGCGGCTTGCGAGATTCACGGTATCACCCCAGAGGTCGTAGGTTAACTTGATCTTGCCAATGACGCCGGCAACGACTGGTCCGGAGTGGATGCCGATGCGCATGGCCAGATCGGTTGAGTTTTTTTTATTAATACGCTCGAGAACCTCGATCATCTCCAGCGCGGCATCCGCAACGGCACGGGCGTGGTCATCGCGGTGGTAGGGGAGACCACCGACCAGCATATAGCAATCTCCGATGGTTTTGATTTTCTCGACGCGGTGTTTTTTCACGATTTCGTCGAAAGCGGTAAAAATGCCGTTCAGCATTGTCACCAGATCGGCGGGACTTGTTTTGCGGGAGAGTGCTGTGAAGCCGCAGAGGTCGGCGAACATAACGGAGACGGCCTGATGGCTGTTGGCGATGGTTTTCTCGCCTGCTTTCAAGCGCCCTGCGATCGTCTCGGGCAGGACATTCATGAGCAAGCCCTCGGATTTTTCTTTTTCGATTTCAACCAATTCCTTCTTCTCCTCAAGGCGCTCAAAAAGAAGGCGATCCATGTCTCCCAGGCTATTTCTGGCAAGTTCCAGTGCATGATTCACTTGGGTTTGTGCGCGGCCCATTTCGCGGAGGCGTTTTTTTTCCAAGGAGGTTTTAACACGCGCCCGCAGAATGGTCTTGTTGGGCGGTTTCACGAAAAAATCCTCAGCTCCGGCCTCTATGCATTTCAAGGCCAGGTCGACATGCTCGGAGGTTGATATGACTATGGTAGGCACTTCTTTGAGTTTGGGATGCTCGTTTTTGGTCTCCAAGATTTCGACCCCGTTCATATCCGGCATTTTTATGTCCAAGAGAATGAGGTCGTAGGGGTTTTCTAAAAGTTCCTCGATCGTGCCTTGGCCGTTGGAGGCTTCTGTGATATTCGTAAAACCCAGATCCTGAAGGTGCTTTTTGAGGACTGCGCGCGTTGCGTCACAGTCGTCCGCGACCAGAATTTCGGAATCTTTGAGTGAAGCGGCGACTTCGTCCGGATCTGTAGAATCCAGCGAGGGCGAGTCGCTGAAGGACTGACTATTCATCCAGCTTTAGGAAGTGTGCTCTCATTTAGAATCATTCAGCATTTGCATTCTGCGGATTCTGGGCAATCACTTTTTAAATTTTGAGCAGGCTTTTCGAGTTCCTCTGGGTCGGGGTAGTGATTCCACATCGACCGCGCCGCTGTAATCGTGGGGCTTTTCAGTTGGGTCTGATCGTGGCCAGAACGCCTTTGGTGTTTTTTGAAACAGCACCAATGTTCCAGAGGAGGAATCCGCCGCGTGGGCGTGGGGCGATGTTTTTTTCCAGTTGGAGCTGGCGTCTGATCTCGTCTGCGTCCCAGCCGTGGGAGGTGAGGCGATCGACGGCGATGCCGGGGACGATGGGAACGCCTCTGGGATTCACGCTCGGGCTCCTCCACCAGCGGAGGAGAGAGGAAAAACTTTGGGGACCTTCCTCACGCCAATAGAGTTGAGGTGCGAGATAGTCGACCCAGCCGTTTTTCATCCAGGTGACGGGGTCGGCGAAGAGTTGGTTGTATTGATCGACGCCGGCTTTGACATCCGCCGGGGCGCCTTTGGTGTAAATGCCGAAGGGGCTTACGCCAAACTGCAGGCCAGGGCGTGTGGAGTGGACGGTTTGGCTGAGTTCGCGGATGAGGGCGTTCACATTTGCACGGCGCCAGTCGGCCTTGGCAAGATTCCCACCCGCCGCACGGTATGCAGCGTAGGTTTTGTCGTCGGGGAAGTTGGGCAGGCCCCCCTTTTCGGTCGGGTAAGGATAGAAATAATCATCGAGGTGGACGCCGGAGATGTCGTAGCGGGTTACGAGGTCGCGCACGACGGCGTTGATGTGGCGGCGGACTTCGGGCGCTCCGGGATCCATGTAGAGGACGGTGCCGATCCGGTAGGCGTATTGCGGAAACCGGCGGCTGATGTGGCCCGCTGCGCGAGGGTGGGAGACATTGGCTGCGGCGCGGTAGGGATTGATCCACGCATGAACTTCCAGACCGCGCTTGCGGGCTTCGCCTATGAAGAATGCCAGCGGGTCGTAGCCCGGCGACTGCCCTTGTTTTCCCGTGAGAAAACGGCTCCAGGGCTCGAGCTGCGAGGGGTAGAGGGCATCGCTCTCGGGGCGCACTTGGAGAAGAACGGCATTGAGCCCCGCGCTCTTGGCGGCATCGAGCAGGCGCACGGCTTGGGCTTTTTGCTCGTCCACGCTCAGGCCTTGCTTCGAGGGAAAGTTGATGTTGTGAACGGAGGAAATCCAAGCGCCCTGCATTTCGGCGCGGGCGAAAGGCATCGAGGCAAGGAGAAGGACGGCGAGTGGAGTAAGGAGGTTTTTCATTTCAATAGAGGAAAGATTCTTCGGGAGCATCGATTTCAGTAACGGAATCCGCAACGACAACTGGCATGTGCCTACCGCCCTCGACGGGAAAGGTGGCTTTTCCACGGACTTTCACCCAAGTCATTTTCGGAAGGTCGGTGGCGAGATTTGATTGCACGCTGATCGCTACGGGGCGCGCATCGGCTGCGCAGCACATGACAAAAAGGCGGGTCAGATTGAAACGGTCGCCGTTGGGATTTCCCGTGAGGGCGGGCAGGAATTGTCCGTTGACCTCGACCTGTTTGTTTTCAAAATCCTCGCGCATCGTGGGCTCGCCCGCCGCGTAGAGTAGGTCGACCGCCTCCGCCATGATGTAACCGTCGGCGTTTTTTTTGAGGTAGAGTGAGGGGTCCATCATCGTGCCTTCGGCCACGGAGCCGTCCGCATTCGGCAGCCCGGCGTCCATTGGTGGTGAAAATCCCGGGAGGTCGGCGATATTGTGGACCATGCCGCGATTCAGCACGGCGGTCGCACCGAAGTTGCTCGGCGAGATTTTTGTGGCTGCGAGAAGTGGTGCCGTGAGCAGAAGAAGTGGAAAAATTCCCACTCGGGAAAGACCGTGGTTTGACGATTCACCGTTCATGGTCAGCAGGAGCGCCAGCGAGAGGATCAGCAGGACTCCGCCGGAAACAACGGTGTAGATGTGAAACGCCGGGTGCAGGTAGGAGGCGATGCGGCCGGAGAGATAAAAATAGGTCAGCACAATGCCCCAGACCATGAGGATGCCGGATGCCGCAAATCGTGAAAGGATGGCGTTCATGGCAGGACAACTGCGAGCCGCAGGCACAGCAGGCCGGTGATGACAAAAAGACCGAGGGCCAGCGCGGCAACAAAGCGGCGTGTGAAGACGGCGCTGTAGATGAATGCCAGCTTGAGATCCATCATGGGACCGAACACCAGGAAAGCCAGTTTGGCAACCGCTGGAAAGGCTACGAATGTGGCCGCGATAAACGCATCCGACGAACTGCACAGGGAAAGAATCCCCGCCAGTGTCATCATTGCAGGAATCGCCAAACGGTCATCGAGCGAAAGGGGCAGGAAAAGCTCCTGGTTCACCGCCGTGCTGAAGAGAGAGGCGACTCCAACGCCGAGGATGAAATAGACCATCACATCCAGAAAATCCCGCACGCCGGACTCCATTGCGGCGACAAGCCTGCGTCCGAGGGGGGCTGTTTTGCCATCCCCCGAGGGACCGGAGAGCGTCACCGACTCGAGGATGGTTTTTTTGAGAACCGCCCCGATTGGGAGGTTCAGCACGGCGAGGCCGGCGAGCACGGCGACGAAGAAACCGAGTCCGAGCCGCAGTGCGGTGAACTCCGCCGCGCCTTGTCCCCGGAATGCGGCGTAGGTGCTCAGGGCTGTGATGGGATTCACAATCGGGGCGGCCAGCATGTAGGCGACGGCGCTGGAGACTGGTAGGCCCTTGGCGATGAGGCGGCGGATCACTGGCACAATGCCGCATTCGCACATGGGGAAAACCATTCCCATCACGCCGCCGAGGCAGACGGCTCCGAAGGCGTTGCGCGGGAGGAGCCGCGTCATCAGGCGGGAGGGCAGGAACTGGTCGATGAGGCCGGAGAGGAGCGTCCCGAGCAGAATGAACGGCACGCCCTCAAGCAACACGCTCAGGAAGGCGTAGGAAAAATCCTGCACACTGAAGGAAAACCACGCCGTGTTCATGGGGTTTTCCTTTTTTCAAGCCGCCGGCGTGAGAGGTAGAACCAGCCGCCGGGCAGACCCCAGAGGAGATACACAACCATGCCGGCTATCGAGACCAGCATGCCGGTGCCCTTTGCCACGCCGCAGAGCACATGGAGGAGCTCATCCAGCAGGGCTTCGCGCACGCCGATACCATTCAGGCTGATCGGGAGCGAGGAAACGGCCGTGACGAGAGGCATGATCGACATCATGTCCAAAAAATCGACCTTTGGCGTGAAGGCGCGGGCCACAAAATAGAACGCAGCAAAAAATGTCACCAGCATCGGTATTGTATAAAATGCGCCGAGCAGCGCCTCTCGGCGGTTTTCTATGCAGAGTTGCCAGAGTTTGGAGAGCTTCACAATGGCGTCGCGGAAGGGCATTCCTGCAGGCAGGCGCTCGACCAGATGCCGCTTCGTGAGCACGAAGGATGCAACGAGACCGACCGCCATCGCAAAAAGGATGATGGCAAAAATTTTCATCGTATTGCCAACAGTCGCGCTTTGGGCGAACCACTCCGAGCGCGACCAGGCGAAAGCGAGGCCCATCGCGACAAGCACAAGCACGGCAAGCAGGCGGTCCACCGCCACGCTCAGAAACCCCGCCGTGCGGTGCTCGGGGTGCTCCCTCATGAGGTAAAGCACGCGCACCACATCGCCTCCGGTGGTGCCGGGGAGGAACTGGTTGAAAAACGCACCAATGAAAAACAGTCGCGTGGTTTCGGGCAAGGGAACATGCAGGTGCAGCATTTTCAGAAAAAGCTGCCAGCGGATGATGCCAAAAAACTCGCAGGCGCCGGCCGAGGCCATGGCGGCGAGGAGCCACCAAAGATCGGCGCGAGCCAGTGCCGCAGCCATGTCGGCGCGGCGCGCCGGATCGTGGAGAAGCCACCAGATCAGCCCGATGGTGACAACAATCTGGAGAGCCTTAATCAGCCACTCCGTAAAAACGGATTTCACCCGTCCTCGGTCGGGATCGTTTTCAGCGTCTGGATCCAATGCGTTTTTTGGAGCCATTCGAATTCAGGGTCACTCGGCGCTGACAGGCGCAGTGCGGCGGCGGCGCGCGGGTGTTTTCACCGGCTTCGCCGCTTCGGGCGCCGTGCGAGCGCTTGTGGTTGGCGGCACGATGGCCTTATCCAGAAGATCGAAGCCCGGGAAGACGGGATGGGAATCCAAATCAACGCCTGCGGCATCACCATTCACAACCTCAGGCACAGGCTTCTCCTTGGCGGGCGTGGTCCGTTTTTTGCGGACGACCGGTTTTTTCACCGTGGCCGGCTTTTTTTTTGAAGGCGGAGTTTTTTGATGGTGTAGGCGACGGGCATTGAGGAGTTCCGGAACTTCCATGCTCTCGTCTTCGAGATCCTCGAATTGTGTTTCCTTGGGAGATCGGCCGTTCAAGTAGTCCGATGTCGCCTCAAGCAGGCGGGTCACATTTGTTTCCCAGGTGGCATGGGCTTCGTAGCCCTCCCAGTCGGGTTCGGGAAGTTTCCCGTGCAGGAGCGTAACCATGCCATCCGCCACGGCGTCGCTCGAATCGGGTTCCACATAAACGCCCAGACCGAAATGGTGCACGAGATCCTCCATCGGGCTCGTGCCGCTTGAGGCCAGCACGCGGCGGCGGGCGTTCACGGCCGTGGTGAGTGTGGCCGTCTGGGAATGGAATGATCCGGCGTATGTCAAAAGGATGTAGTCCGCCGCTTGGAAGTAGCTCAACCGTTTATCATCTCCCACGAATTCGTCGGAGATATAAACTCTCTTCGAAAGCCCGAGGTCATCGGCGAGCATTTGATAGTATTTAAGAGGTTTGTCCTTGTGTGAGGAAACGCTGCCGATGATGACCAGATGGACATCCGGGTTGTCGGTCAGGGCGCGGATCGCGAGGTCGATGTTTTTGTGGTTTCGGATCGTTCCGAATGCCAGAAAGACTTTCTTGCCCTTTGAAACCTTCCAATTCGCCCGGATGGTCTTGGGGTTTTGATGGACGGACAGGGTGGATTCCGGTCCCAAGGGAACCTCTACCGGATGGATGTGGCGTGGCAGTTGGGACGAACTGGAAAGGCGTTTGTGGGCGAGGGCAATGCGGAAGGGATTGAAGGAAAGCCTTGCGCACAGGACATTCCACCACTGCGGGCCGATCGCGTGGTCGCGAGCGGAGAAGTGGAGGTTCGTTGCGTAAACGATTTTGCAAAAATGCGACAACAGAATATGCGGCCAAATCCAAAGTGCGGCCTGAGTGTCTGTATGACTGCCGGAGAGGACGATCATCGGCTTCTTTGAGAAAACCTGCCACGCAAACAACCATTGATTGATAACCGTTTGCTTGGCTTTGGCGAATTTCCGCGAAACGAAGCCGCCTTCTTGCGTGGCCCCCTCGGACATGCAGGAAATCACGGGATACTCGGCGGGGCGAGTGCGGAGGTAGCCGGGACTGCAGAGCACAAGGACTCTTATTCCAAGCTCGTGGAGGGCGGTTGCCTGCTTGTGAACCTGATCCGCAATGGCTCCGTGCGATCCTGGACAGTGGATCAGGATGTCGACGGAGTTTCTATGGTTGGCGGGCATCGTCTTGTGATTTGTGATCTCAAAAGGGAACTCTTCTCAAAAGAATGGTCGCCTTTCTTGCCCTTGGGCTGCTGGGCAGCGCGCGGGATTCAGAAAATGGGTTCGCCCGAAGTGCGGGGCAAGTCAAATTTCCATCCACCGCCCGCATTCGCGGCGACCATCTCGGTTCGGAGTCAAAGTCCCGGGCTCGAGTGCATGATGCCGCCATCGGCAAAAACTGTCGTGGCGGTGAGATAGCTGGCACCGTCGCCGGCGAGGAATGCCACAACGCTTCCGATCTCCTCCGGTTGGGCCATGCGGCCGAGTGGGATCGCGTCGTCGAGCTTTTTCAGCAAGGAGGGGTCCTTCATCGTGGAGGTGTTGATCGGCGTGGCCACGGCTCCGGGACCGACGGCTGTGATGAGGATGTTGTGCGGAGCGAGTTCGAGTCCGGCTGTGCGGGTGAGCATTCTCATGCCGCCTTTTGAGAGGCAGTAGGCGGTATTGCCGGGCATCGGCCAGTCTTCATGAACCGATGTGATGTTAATGATGCGTCCACCGCCGCCTTGGGCGATCATTTGCTTGGCGGCGATTTGGGTTCCGAAGAACGCGCTTTTGAGATTGATGTCGAGCACGCGCTGGTATTGCTCCTCGGTCGTGTCGAGCACGGAGGTGCGGGTCTCCACACCGGCGTTGTTCACCATGATGTCGACGCGTCCGAAGTTGGAAACGGCTGCGTCAACGAGTTTTTGTAGATCGGCCGTCTTGCTCACATCGGCCTGCACATGGATGGCCTTATCACCGAGGGCGAGCACTTGCTGCTCGAGGGCCGCTGCGGTTTCAGGATGGACGATATAATCGATAACAATGTTCGCGCCCTGCTTGGCGAGTTCGAGAACGATGGAGAGGCCGATGCCGCTGTTGCCTCCAGTGACGATGGCTGTTTTTCCTTTGAGTGTCATAGGTCGGCGCATACTCTCCCTCTCAAGGCTTGCGGGCAATGAAAAAAAGGGCATATTCAATCCCGCTCGAAGCACACGGGGGCATAGCTCAACGGTTAGAGCAGGCGGCTCATAACCGCTTGGTTGTCGGTTCGAATCCGGCTGCCCCCATTTTCTCTACACAAAAAACCGGCCGCGTTTCGGGTGAAAACCCAACGCGGCCGGTGTGTTTTTTGAGTCTTGGGCGATCAGGCGATCGTCACATCTTTGCAGAGGTAGACATCCTGAATGGCGTGGAGGAGCTTGGCTCCCTCGTCCATCGGGCGCTGGAAGGCCTTGCGGCCGGAGATGAGGCCTGTGCCGCCTGCGCGCTTGTTCACCACGGCTGTGTAGACGGCTTCGTTGAAATCGTTCTTGCCGCTGGCTCCGCCGCTGTTGATGAGGCCGGCGCGGCCCATGTAGCAATTGGCCACCTGGTAGCGGCAGAGGTCGATCGGATGCTCGCTGGTGAGCTCGGTGTAGATGCGCTCGTCGAGTTTGCCGTAGCTGGATCCACCGGAGTTGAGGGCCTTGAAGCCGCCGTTGTTCTCGGGGAGCTTCTGTTTGATGATGTCGGCTTGGATGGTGCAGCCAAGATGGTTCGCCTGGCCTGTGAGGTCGGCGGAGAGATGGTAGTCCTTGTCGCCTTTGATGCTGAACGCGGGATTGCGGAGGTAGCACCAGAGGACGGTCGCCATGCCGAGTTCGTGGGCGAGGGCGAAGGCTTCGGCGACTTCCACGATCTCGCGGTGGGCGTCATCCGAGCCAAAATAGATCGTGGCTCCAATGGCTGCCGCACCCATGTCGGACGCTGTCTTCACCTTTCCGAACAGGATTTCCTTGAAGGCATTCGGGTAGGTGAGGAGCTCGTTGTGGTTGATCTTCACCATGAATGGAATTTTGTGTGCGTATTTGCGGGAGACCGTGCCCAGCACGCCGAATGTCGAGCAGACGGCGTTACAACCGCCTTCGATCGCGAGCTTCACGATGTTCTCTGGATCAAAATAGGCGGGATTTTTTGCGAAGCTGGCGCCCGCGGAGTGCTCGATGCCTTGATCAACCGGAAGAATCGAGACATAGCCGGTGCCGGCGAGTCGGCCGGTGTTGTAGATGCGCTGAAGGTTGTTGATGACGCGCTGATTGCGGTCGGTCGGGGCGAAGATGCGATCCACGAAGTCCGGTCCCGGCAGATGGAGGGCGTCTTTGGAGACGGTCTTGGAGGTGTGCTTCAGAAGGTAATCGGCTTTGTCGCCGAGTGCGGATACGATGGTGTCGATCATTGTTATTGCGATTGAGCCGACAGGCATAGTGGACGCTTTTTGGTTTGTCCAGCCTCGGGCGCGCGTTTTTTTCCTGCGGCAGATCGGGTTTTCCATTGACCCGGAGCTTGTATTCTGGGATACGCCCATGCTCGCATATCGTGCATATCCCATCTTGGCGTATATTTGCTTTGCTCCACGAGGGTGTGTATGATTCCGCGGCCGGGCTGTTCAGTGCCCCTGAACACCTCGTCCGGTTTTGCTTTGATGATATTCTGAAATGATTTCCTGGATTTGTTTTGAATGGGAGCTTGCCTCCTTGGAGTTGCCCGTGCCGTCTGTTCCTCCTCTTCTTTTACGCCCGGCGGAGAAGGGTGAGGAGGATACGGTTCTCAAGGTGCTTCTCACGGCTTTTGCAATGGATACGGCGTGGGGTGATATCAGCCGCAGGCTGGAAGAGGGAATGGAGCACTATGTGGAAGCGGCTTTTGACCGACCGGATCCCTCCTGTATCGTCGCACTCCATGGCCACAGGGTCATCGGCGCCTCGCTTTTGGATGCGAATCCCGATGCGGGGAACCACTTGCTCAGCGGTCCCATGATTCTTCACGAATACCGGAATCGCGGTGTCGGCAGCGGATTGCTTGCCGCTTCGTTGATTTTTCTTCGCGACAAGGGACTCACCAAAGTGCGCGGTGTGACTCGGGCGAATTCGACGGTCTCCCGTTTTGTTTATCCGAAATTCTCAAGCATCCAGTCGCCGTATAATCAAGATCCGCTCCTTCCAACGGGGCGCTGATTTTTTCGCTTCCCACCGCAGGACCGATCAATAATGCTCCCCCACAGGATGAAGGGCTTTTTCGGTCAATACGAAACAGGGGGATTCTTTGATGAAATGTTCCAAGCGGATGGAACCGTGCGCCCCCACTATGCAAAAATTCTCGAGCGCTTTTCGGAAATGGACCCCGTTGCTTTTGAATCCAAGCGGGCTCTTGCGGAAAAGACCTATCTCAACCAAGGAATCACCTTCACCGTTTACAGTGGCGACGAGGGCACCGAGCGCATCATGCCGTTCGATCTGGTGCCCCGTATCATCCCCGCCGACGAGTGGCGACTGCTTGAGCGGGGGCTTGAGCAGCGACTGCGGGCGCTGAACCTTTTTTTGTATGATATCTACCACGATCAGCGGATCGTGAAGGAGGGGGTGATCCCCTTGGAAATCATTCGCACGGCCAAGCACTACCGGCCTGAGTTGGTCGGGCTCGATGTGCCCCATGACATTTATATCCACATTTGCGGCTCGGATCTCATTCGAGGAGCCGACGGGACCTATATGGTTCTTGAGGACAACGGCCGCTGCCCCTCGGGGGTTTCCTACCTGCTCGAAAACCGCCAAGCCATGAAGCGGGTTTTTCCAAAGCTTTTCAGCCGCCACGCGGTGCGTCCGGTGGACCGCTACCCGCAGGAACTCCTCGAAGTGCTGCGCCATGTGGCGCCGCAGGGGAACCCCGATCCGACCGTGGTGGTGCTCACGCCGGGAATCTACAATTCCGCCTACTTCGAGCATTCGTTCCTCGCCCGTTCGATGGGCATCGAAATTGTGGTCAGTCAGGATCTCGTCGTGAAAGACGCCTGCGTTTACATGAAGACCACAAAGGGGCTGAAAAAGGTGGATGTCATCTACCGCCGCATCGATGATGATTTTTTAGACCCCACCGTCTTCCGCAAGGACTCGGTCCTCGGTGTTCCCGGAATCGTGAATGCCTACCGCGAGGGGAATGTGAACCTCTGCAACGCGCTCGGCACCGGCGTCGCCGACGACAAGGTCACTTATTACTATGTCCCGGCGATGATCAAATTCTACCTCGGCGAGGATCCCATCCTGCCGAATGTCGAGACCTACCTCTCGGCTGTCGATTCCGACCGGAAATTCATTTTGGAAAATCTTGAGAAGCTTGTCGTCAAGGCCGCCAATGAGAGCGGTGGCTACGGCATGATGATCGGCCCGAACGCCAGTCGCGAGGAGGTCGAGAAATTCCGCGCTGCGATCATCGCCGACCCGCGCGGATACATCGCGCAGCCGGTCATCAGCCTCTCGCGCTCGCCGTGCTATTTCGACGGCAAATTCGAAGGCCGGCACATCGATCTTCGGCCCTACATTCTCATGGGTGAAAAAACAACGATTGTGCCCGGCGGCCTCACTCGCGTGGCCATGCGCAAGGGTTCGCTGGTCGTGAATTCCTCGCAGGGCGGCGGCAGCAAGGACACCTGGGTTTTGGACGAAACGGAGGCCACATGCTGAGTCGTGTTGCCGATTCCTGCTTCTGGCTGAGCCGCTACATCGAGCGGGCGGAGTCCAGTGCGCGCATCCTGGATGTGAATATCCAGCTCCTTCTCGACTCGGAGGTTCAAAGCGGAAATGACGCCAGCGATCTGTGGCGTCCCATCCTTTCTACACTTGCCGAGCAGGAGCTTTTTCAAAGTCAGCACGGAGAGTTGACCGGCGACACCGTGATGGAATTTGTGACCTTTGAAAAAGCCAATCCCAGCTCGATTTTGTCATCCGTGACCCACGCCCGCGAGAATGCCCGCACCGTGCGTGAGCAGATTTCCAGCGAGATGTGGGAGCAGCTTAACCGTCTTTATCTCCACCTCCAGAGCCCGTCCGCCCGCACGGCTTTTCGGGAAAGCCCCATCGGCTTCTACCGGAGTCTCGTGGATCAATTCCACTCGTTCCAAGGCATCACCGACGCGACGATGACTCATGGTGAGGGATGGCATTTCTTGCAGGCGGGAAAATATCTCGAGCGGGCGGATGCCACATCGCGCGTGTTGGATTTCAAATACCATGTCCTGCTGCCAAGCGGCGAGCGGGTGGGGGGGGATGTGGACATCACTCAATGGATGGCCGTGCTGCGCTCGTGCAGCGCGATGGAGGCCTACCTCAAGCTCTTCCACGGGCGCGTCACTGGCTGGGAGGTAGCTGGTTTCCTGATACTGCACGACAGCTTTCCCCGCTCCATCAGATTCAGCGTGGATGCGCTTGACCAGGCCTTGCATAGCATTTCCGGCAGCGAGCGCGGGCATTTCAGCAACGAGGCCGAGCGCCTCTCGGGCATGCTCCGCTCGAGCCTCGACTACACAACTGTCGACAGCATTTTCCAATCCGGTCTCCATCAATACCTCGACCAAACCCAGACGCGCATCGCCGAGGTCTCGAGGGCTTTGGCCGAAACCTACTGCCGCTGGCTGTGAGTCAAAAAGAATCCTCTCCGCGTCCGCTCACGCTTACCGTGCTGGACACCTACGCCTTCGAGGCTTTGCTGAAGCGGGTGGCCCGCTCGTTTCAGCTTTCGCTGCGCATTCTGCCGGCCCGGTTGCGGCCTACGCTCTCGCTGGCCTACATGCTCGCCCGGGCCTCGGACACTATCGCCGACGCCTCGTCGGCGCCGGATTTCCAGCGGCTCGCCTTGCTGCGTGGGTTGCCTGATCTTTTCCCGGAGAAGTCGCCCGATTTGGGCTTGAGCGGCTCCGAGCGCGAGTTGCTGAATCTCATGCCCCGTCTGCTTGACGCGTTGAAAACCCTTCCCGACCGCGAGGAAATCATCTCTCAGTGGCGAATCATTCTCGAGGGCCAGATTTTCGATGTGGAGCGCTTTGCGGAACCATCCCCCGGCACGCCGGTAGCACCGCTGACTCCCGAGGAATTGGAGAGATACACCCAGCTCGTCGCAGGCAGCGTCGGGGAGTTCTGGACGCGTCTCTGTTTCAAACATGTGCCGGATTACTCCTCCAGGCCGCTTGATGAAATGCTGCCGCTCGCCCGCAGTTTTGGCCAGGCGCTGCAGTTGATCAATATTCTGCGGGACCGCCGCTCGGATGCCGATGCGGGCCGTATTTACATTCCGGACGAGCGTTTCTATGTGGAAATGCAGCATGTTGCCGAATTGCTGAAATCCGCCGTCGAATATACGGCCGCCATCCAACCGCGCGCAATCCGCGCAGCGTGTGCCCTGCCGCTCGATCTCGCCAATCAAACTCTGGCCCTTATCGCCCAGCATCCGCTGGGAGTCGGCGTGAAAGTGCCCCGCTACAAAGTCTGGATTGCCTTCGCGAAGGCCTTCTGGCGCTAAATTTCAGACTCTTGGCGGGTTTGATATCCGGCCACGAATCGCTCGCGGAATTCTTGAAATGTTCCCTTCAGAATGTGCTCCCGCGCCTGGCGAGTGAGGTTCAGATAGAAGTGGAGGTTATGGATGGATATCAGCCGCAGACCGAGGATTTCCTCCGCCTTCACAAGGTGCCGCAGATAGGCGCGGGTGAAGTTCCGGCAGGCATGGCATTCGCAACCGGCTTCGATGGGGCCGGTGTCTTCGGCGAACGGGGCGTTCTTGAGGTTGATCGTGCCTGCTGCCGTGAAGGCGGTTCCGTTGCGCGCCAGACGGGTCGGCAACACGCAGTCGAACATGTCCACGCCCCGCGCGATCATTTCAATAATCTGAGGAGGGGTGCCCAATCCCATGGCATAGCGCGGATGGTCCGAAGGAAGGAAGGGCACGGCATTCTCAATGGCTCGGAACATCTCGTTCTCCGGTTCGCCGACGCTCACTCCGCCGACGGCATAGCCATCGAAGCCTATCTCCACCAACGCCCGGGCGCTTTTCTCGCGCAGGTCGGCGTGTGACGATCCCTGCACGATGCCAAAGATCAGCGGTCGGCCTTCCCCCGGTTGGGAATCCCACCAATCCCTGCAGCGGCGCGCCCAGCGCAGTGTGAGGTCGAGACTCTTCGATGCGTCGGAATGGCTGCACGGGTGCGGGGGGCATTCGTCGAAAAGCATGACGATGTCAGAGCCGAGGTCGCGCTGGATTTCCATCGAGGTCTCGGGACCGATGAAGGTTGGCGTGCCATCCAGATGATTCTGAAAATGCACGCCCTGCTCGGTGATTTTGCGCAGCTTCGCGAGTGAGAAAACCTGGAATCCACCGCTGTCCGTCAGGATCGGGCGGTCCCACGACATGAACTGGTGCAGACCCCCGAGGCGTGCGATGAGTTTTTCCCCGGGACGCACATGGAGGTGGTAGGTGTTTCCCAGAATGATCTGTGCGCCGAGGCTGCGAAGCTCGTCCGGGCTCATGGCTTTCACCGTGGCCTGCGTGCCGACGGGCATGAATATCGGCGTTTGCACGGGGCCGCGCCGTGTGTGCACAGTCGCAGCCCGTGCGGAACCCTCGACCGCTTCGAGCGTGAATGAAGAGCCCAAGGCGACGCTCACTTTTTAGGCGCCGCACCTGCGAGGGCCAGGGAGATGTCGATCACATCCGAGACCTTGTCGAGATTCTCGCCTTGCTTGATTCCATAGTCGCCGCGGTTGATTTGGAAATTCGTGCGGACAACGAGGAGATCGCCCTGCATCTTCCCGCCGGTGCGGTCCGCAAGGCGGCCGGGCAGGTAAGTGACTTTTACCGGAACAACGACTTCCTTGGATACGCCCTTCAGAGTGAAGATTCCCTTCACATCGGCCGTGCCGCCATTCCCGTCTTTTTTAGAGTTCAAGACCTCTTTGATCTCGAAAGTGATTTCGGGGTGCTTCGCCGTGTCGAGCCACTCGGCGCCGAGCATGTGCTCCTGCATCATGGGATTCGGCACGGTGAGAGTCTTGGCGTCCACGATGATCTTTCCTTTGATATCCTCAGGCTCCGCCGGGTCGGCAGAGATGGTTCCGCTGACGCCGTTGGTTGTGCCGCTGATGGATTCGAGCGGTGCGTCGAGTTTGAAGACGATATTGTTCACGCCTTTCGGATCCTTGAAGTCGAAGGCGACTTCATCGGCGAAGGCTTGAGTGGCGAGGAGCGCTGCGAGGGCGAAGGCTTGGATTTTCATAGAGTTTGGGATTTTCGTTTGGAGAAGAGGAAACTGGCGGCAAAAATTGTGAATGACAAGCCGGTTCCCAAAGCGACGAAGTCCACTCCGGGAATGAATTTTTCCTGTTTCACCTCATAGGAAATACCAGTGATTTCATCCGTCGCGGGAATGGTGACATAGGTCTTCGTCCAGCCCATGTCGGCGCCACTGAACCACCACCACGAAAGGCAAGTGGAGAGGATGAAGAGGGCAAGGAGTCGAGTGATCGTGCGAAGCGTGAATTTCATGGAGAGGCGGATTTCTTGGGCAGCTCTTGCTGAACCTGCCTGCGAAGTTGGCTCATATTCGGCACTTCCAGAAGCAATCTTTTCCCATCCTTCGAGACAATGCCGGTGGCCGTCACTCGCTCTCCGACGAAAGTTTTGAGGAGCCGCGTGGAGAAATCGCCTTTCTCGGAATTCATAAAACACAGCGCGACATCCCCCGATTCCGCTCCTTTGAAGATAAGGAAGCGTTTCGAACCCTCTTCGCGGAATTGCGCGATTTCCCCGGTTACCATGGCCGTTTTGCCATTCCTGCGGGCGATGGCTGCGCGCTCCCCGGCGGTGAACTGCTCTCTCTCCTCTTCGGCCTCGGTCGGCGCGGATTTCTTTTTGTCCTGATCTGTGAAGTTGAGTGCCGAAAAAATTCCGCCCACAGCAAGAATGGCCGCCATAGTTGCGATCCACACGGAAATACGCCGGGCAGGCTTTTTCGAAACGGCTGCCGGTGCCACAACCGGCTTGGTCCTTGGCGCAGTTTGAACGCCTCGCTTGTTTTTCAAACGCTCCAAATCCGCCAGCGCTGCGGCGGCGCTCGCCGGGCGGTCATCCGGAAAAAATGCAAAAAGACCCTCGACCCAGGCGGTGAGCTCTATCGGCAAGTCCGGACGATATTCGGCGAGCGGTATGAAATCATGCTGCAGATGCGAAGAGATCACAGCAGGAACACCCGCGCCGTCGAAGGGATTCCGCAGTGTGAGGGCGCGGTAAAAAACACACCCGAGCGAATAGATGTCGGTTCGGTGGTCGATCGGTTGGCAATGCAATTGCTCGGGCGAGAGGAAGTAGATCGAGCCGGTTAATGCGCCAGAGTGGTCAAGCGTTTGCTCGGATGGAGCCGTCATGACTTTTGCGAGTCCGAAATCCAGCAGCTTCACCCTCAGATCGCCGGCTTCGGTCCAGGTGGTCATGATATTCGCCGATTTGATGTCCCGGTGCACCATGCCCAGCGAGTGCGCCGCGCCGAGCGCGTCGAGGCACTGTCTGGCGAATTGGCCGAACACCGTGGCGTCCATAGGCGCTTTCAGTTTGTCCAAGCTCGTGCCGTTGATGAATTCCATAACCACGAACACATTTTCGTGGGATGGCAGGAAATCGAAAATCGTAACGATGTTCGGGTGTTGCAGGCTGGCGAGGCGCTTGGCTTCGTTGAAGGCTCCTGCGGCATCGCTGAGCGCGTCGGCTGCGGTGTGAACGCTTTTGATGGCCACATGGCGGTTCAAAAGCTGGTCATAGGCGAGGTAAACAGCACCTTCCCCGCCGGAGCCGAGCTTGCGGTCGATCACATAGCGCCCGCCAATCACTGAGGCTTCGATATCAGATTCCACAGCCCGCGACATGAACAGGGAAGGTGCAGAACTCAAGCCGCCATGTATTGCGATTCCGTAACAATGGTCGGCGGGAGGGAGGAGGTGTCAGAGGACCACGGCAAAGAGGAGCTGACTACCGTTGCTGCATTCCTGCCCTGGCGGGGTTCGCCGGTCCGCAGTCCATGGCCCCTGACGCACGAAACCTAATATCCACAGGCAGGCGAGGCAACTGGTAATCCAACGATCTTGCCCGCTGGCCGCGACCGTGCAAAATCCCGCGCATGTCTTCCATCAATCAGGATTCCGTCCGCCAGGCGCTTAGCGCTGTCAAATACCCCGGGTTTTCGCGTGATATCGTTTCATTCGGCTTGCTCCGCGATGTGGCGGTGAATGGAGCGGACATCGATGTGCAGTTGGTGCTTTCGACCAATGACACAGGTATCGCAAAAAAAATCCACGCCGATGCCACAGCGGCGCTTCAATCCATGGGCGGTGCCGGCCGTGTTTCTGTGAAGATCGATGTTCAGGCTCCCGCCACAACCACCGGAGCAGTTGGCCCCGCGAAGATCGAGGGAGTTAAGCATGTCATCGCCGTTGCCAGTGGAAAGGGAGGTGTCGGCAAATCCACCGTCGCGGCGAATCTGGCTCTCGCACTCGCGCAATCCGGCGCCAAGACGGGCCTCTGCGATTGCGATATCTACGGCCCGAGCATTGCTCTCATGTTCGGCGGAACCAACGAGCGCCCGACGGCCGATGATGACAACCGCATCATCCCCATAGAGCGTCACGGAGTTTCACTTATGTCCATGGGTTTCCTCCTCGACGATGGCTCTCCCGCTGTCCTGCGCGGGCCGATGGTGACTCGCTACACGCAGCAATTTTTGCGTCAGGTCGCTTGGGGCGATCTCGATTTTCTCATACTCGACCTCCCGCCCGGCACCGGCGATATCCAGCTCACCATCGTTCAAACCGTGGCGCTTTCCGGGGCCATCATCGTCACCACGCCGCAGGAAGTCGCACTCATCGACGCGCGGAAAGCCATTTCGATGTTCGGCAAAACGAATGTGCCTGTGCTCGGGATCGTGGAAAACATGAGCTTCTTCGTGTGTCCGGGGGATGGCAAACGCTACGACATCTTTGGCACGGGTGGAGGTTCCCGCGAGGCGGCGAAGCTTAAGGTGCCACTGCTCGGCGAGGTGCCGATCGAGCCTCTCGTGCGCGAGGCGGGCGACACGGGGCGTCCAGCGGTGGCGGCGCATCCGGGCAGTGCCGCAGCGGGTGTTTTTAAAGGCATTGCTGAAAAAATCCGCGCCACAGTCGGGTAGCGCGAAGCGGCTTCAGGGCTGGTTCTCGGGTTGGCGGGCAACCTTCGAGGCGTGCTGGTCGAGTTTTCCAACAAGCGTTGGATTTTTTGGATCCAGCGCATGGGCTTTTTGCCAATACATGACAGCTTCTGTTGTTTTGCCGAGTTTCTCGTAGGCGTCTCCGATGTGCTCCAGCACGACGGGATCTGGCGATTCCAGAAGCGAAGCCGCGCGGAGCAATTCCTTCACCGCCTCCTCGTGCCGGCCTTGGTGGAAATAGACCCATCCGAGGGTGTCGACATAAGCTCCATTGTGCGGGTCGAGCTCCAAGGCGCGGGTGACGAGTTGCTCGGCGTCGTCCAGGTTTTCACTCCGCTCGGCCCACATGTAGGCGAGGAAATTGAAGGGCTCTGGATTTTCGGGATCGAGGCTGATGGCTGTTTTCATCAACTCGGCTGCTTTCACGAAGTGTCCAGCGCGTTCGGCGGCGGCGCCGTAGCTCAGGAAAAAGGCCGCATCGAGCATCTCGGGATTTGAGTTCGATGCTTCGATAAGAGTGCGCTCGAATGCCATGAGCGCGGCGGCGTGTTGGTTCGATTGGCTTAATGAGATGGCCCGCAGAAGCGTGAAACCGGTCAGGTAGGGGAAGCGTTTCTCTGCCTCGTTGGCGTATTGGAGAGCGGTGTCGGTGTCGCCTGCGCGCAGGGCGGTGCGGATGATGTCCTCGTAGCGGCGGGGATCGATTGGGGCGATTACCAGCGCCTGACGCATGCTCGCGAGGGCTCCGGGAAGCTCGTTTTGCCGGAGTCGGACGCGGGCGAGTTGGTCGTAGGCGGCGAGGTTCACCGGATTTTCCGCGATGACTTCTTCGAGAAGACGCGCGGCGGCGGCATTGTCGCCAGTGTGGGCGTGGCACTCGGCGAGTTTTTCTTTCAATCCAGTGATGGAGGGATTCTTCTCAAAGGCCGCCTTGTAGAGTTCCACCGCGCTGGTGGCATCCCCGCACGCGAAGTAATAGTCCGCCGTGCGCGAGAGAATTTCCGGATCCTTCCCGCTGTTCTGCGCGGCGCGGTCAACCAGAACGAGGATTTTTTCCCAGTCGCTCTGCGAGATCGGACGCTTCGAACGTCTTGTGTCTCTCAATCGCAAATCGGCGAGATCAAGCCAGAAGGCGGGATTTTTGTTTTCGGATTTCAGGACTTTTTGGAAGAGGGCTTCAACCCGCTTGCTTTGCCCTGTCGCCCGGCAAACCTCCCAAAGAACCTCAAACGCATTGGATTGATCCGGCGCAATGTCGAATGCGATGGATGCGAATTTTTCCGCAAGAGCCGGTTTTTCAAGCTGGCGAAGATAGATGTTTGCCAGCGCAATCGCCGCCGAGGGATTTCGGGGAGAGGCTTTTGCGGCATCCTTCAGAATGGAGAGGGCCTCCGTCGTCTCGCCACGGCGCAGGTGATGCTGCGCCACATCCAAGGCCAGATCGCAAAAGCCGGGATCCAAGGCGAGCACACGCTTTTTGGTTTCAAGCGCCTTGTCCGGACCCTCGGTCTCCTCCTCAAAAATGGCCTGCATGTAGCGGGCATGGGCTTCCGCGGTTCTTTCCGCACGCTCGGAAAGCTCCAACGGCACGGCATGGGCAAAACACTCGGGAATCTGGAATTCGGCCTGCGAACCCGAGGCGAAAAACGAAAAGCCAATCAAGCCGGCGACTCCCGCCATGCAGGCTGGAATCCGGAGCAGGGCGTTACATGCCGATCGTCCCTTCATTGCCAAAATAGTAATCCTTCAAAGGCGTTTTTCCACCTGGAAATGAGCGGTGCCTGTGAGTTCAGATTTCTTGAAACCCGTGGAGAAGTCCGCGATAGTCGGCAATTTCATGGCGAAGCGCTCCACACCATTCCAAGTTCCGGCCCTGATAGTCGGTTTGGTGCTCCTGTTTTTGGGAATTTACCTCTTCGCTTCCCTCGCGAGCTACGATCCCCGTTCCGTTCCAGGCTGGGCACCGCTCATCAGCAGCGTGTCCAAATCCGTCGGAGCGAGTCCGAATCTCGGAGGTCCTTTGGGGGCTATTCTTGCAGGGTATTCGCTTTTTTTCTTCGGAGGCGCGGCCTATCTGCTGGCGATGGTGACCATCGGCTACGGCCTCGCAAAGTGGTTCCTGCCTGGCTATCGCCTGCGTGACAAAGCCCCATGGGGCCTCCTCATGGTCCTGCTCGGAGCCTGCCTCCTCCAACTTCAGCCCCTCTTTTTGTCTGATTGGAAATCCGACCTCCGCATCGAGGGCCCCGGTGGATTTTTCGGACTCTGGCTGGGCCGTAAAGCCATCTACAACCTTGTCGGTAGCTTCTCATTTTTTCTCCTCTCCGCCCTTTACATCATCAGCCTCCTGTATGCCCTGACCTCGCATCCCATCCGCGATGGACGCATGGCCTGGAAGTCCTTTGTGGCCTGGCGTGAGGCCCGTCGCCTGGCCCGCTTGCAAACGCTTGCCGCCGATAAACGCATTGAGGAGGAGCGCGCCGCGCTCGAAAAGAAAGCGGACAAGTTGGAGAAAAAGGCCCGCAAAAAAGGCATCGAAATTCCCGAGCCGGAGCTGGATCTTTTCCAAGCCGATTTGCCAGAACCGGAGATCATCGATGCCACGGCCTCAGCTCCCTCGAAAAAACCGAAACTCTCGGAGTTGCGGGCCACCCGAGAGACCAAGGATTCTTTTCCTCCCGGCCTCGTCGATGTGCATTTCGAGAATTACACTATGCCAGGCACCGAGTTGCTGGATGCTCCCGATGAGAGCGATCGCGAGCCGCTCGATCGCGAGGAGCTGAAAAACAATCAGAACCTCATTATCGATACGCTGGCGCAATTCGGCATCAAGGCCACTCCTGGCACGATCACGAAGGGACCGACGATCACCCGCTATGAGGTCTATCCTGATGTCGGAGTTCGTGTTGACAAAATCGTGGCCCTGGAGCGCGACATCGCTCGCGCGACCCGCGCCGAGAGGATCAATATCCTCGCGCCAATTCCCGGTAAGGACACCGTGGGTATTGAAATCGCCAACTCAAAGAAAGTGAAAGTCACCCTTCGCGAGCTTTTCGAGAAGGACATCTGGCGCGAATCCTCCGCAAAGCTCCCTCTCGCTCTCGGCATGGATGTTTACGGCAACACCATCATTGGCGATCTCGCCAAAATGCCGCACCTTCTCGTTGCGGGAACCACCGGTAGCGGTAAAAGCGTTTGCATCAATTCGATTATCGCCAGCTTGCTTTTCCGTTACTCCCCGGAGCAACTGCGCTTCATCATGATCGATCCGAAGGTCGTGGAAATGCAGATTTACAATTCCCTTCCGCACCTGATCACTCCCGTAGTCACCGATCCCAAAAAAGTCCTCCTCGCCCTGCGTTGGGTTGTGGATGAAATGGAGCAGCGTTACCGCATTTTCGCCAAGTGTAAGGTCAAAAACATTTCCGGCTTCAATGAGCGTCCGCTTCCGAAATCCCAAGCTGAACTCGATGCCGAAAGTGCCGCCAATGCCGCCAAGGAGAATCCAGCTCCCGAGCCTGAAGCCGTGATGGAAGAGCCAATCGATCAGACCGCCGAGCTTTTGGAAGAGCCCCCTTTCACCGAGGAACCCGAAGTAATTCCGCCTGCCGAGGACTTACCCGAAGAAGAGCCGCCGGACGAGGAGCCGATGGCCCCGCCCGTTCGCGTGCCGCGCTCGGACGACCTCATTATTCCAAACCGCATGCCATTTATCGTCGTGATCATCGACGAGTTGGCGGATCTCATGCAGACCGCACCGGCTGATGTCGAGAGCGCCATCGCCCGTATCACCCAAATGGCCCGCGCCGCCGGCATTCACATGATCGTGGCCACTCAGACGCCGCGCGCCGATGTCGTTACTGGAATCATCAAGGCAAACATCCCAAGCCGTATCGCATTCCAGGTTGCTTCGAAAATCGACAGCCGCGTTATTCTTGATGAGAACGGAGCCGAAAAACTCCTCGGTCAAGGTGACATGCTCTACCTCCCGCCCGGCACCTCGAAATACACCCGCGCTCAAGGTGTGCTCGTCACCGAGGAGGAAATCCACCGCCTCGTTGAATTTGTCTCCAAACAAGCCGAGCCGAATTTTGAAAAAAGCATCCACGACAAACTCACCAGCACCACGATTCCTGAGGAGGAGGTCAGCGACGAGGATGAGGAGCTTTGCACCAAATGCCTTGAAGTCATCCGGCAGGAGAACCGCGCCTCGACATCCATGCTCCAACGCCGTCTGAAATTAGGCTATACACGCGCCGCTCGTGTGATGGATATTCTCGAGCAGCGCGGCATCGTCGGGCCTAAAGACGGCGCGAAGGACCGCGAAATTCTTGTCGATCTGAACGAGGAGGGCTCATTTTGAAACATAACGAACACCAGCCCGAAGGCGATTTCTTCATCGGGGCACGACTTTCCGCGCGTCGACAGAAGCTCGGCATACAGCTCGAGAAGGCCGCCAAGGATATTCGTGTCTCCGTGTCCCGCTTGAGCCAGATCGAGTCCGACGACTTCTCCAGCTTCGCCCACCCTACTTACGCGCGGTTGTTCCTGGTCGATTACGCGAATTACCTGCGCGTCCCGCTCGAGGAAATCCGCGATTACCTGCCCGGCAGTAAAAAACTCGGCACCTCCGATAACCGATATCTCGAAGTTCTGCTGGCCCGCCAAACTTTCCTTCACGGCGATCAGTTCAAATCCCTCCGCCGCCTTCTCTTTGGCGTCGGCGCCGGTCTTTTGGTTCTCATTCTCATCGGTCTCGGAATTTATTTCTGGAAAACCTGGAAAAAATTGGAGCGCGTCCAGCCGGTTGCCAATGCTTCAGCCGCTTTGCCGGTTGCCACGCCGAGACCCGTAGCGTCACCCACCGCCAAACCTCGCCCGTCCGCTACCCCTGCATCCACTCCCGAGGTTGTGCGCGTGCTCCCTGAAGCCACGCCCACTCCGGCTACCAAAGCCTCGCCGACACCCTTCACCCTTCCGCCATTCGAACCTTCTCCCCGGCCAAAACGCCCGCAATGAAATCTTCCATTGAAGCCACCCCACGCAGGGTTGGCATGATCAGCCTCGGCTGCGCCAAAAATCTCGTCGATGCAGAGATCATGCTCGGCTCCGCAAAATCCGAGGGATTCGAAATCACCGCCGACCCTGCCGAAGCTGATGTGCTCATTGTGAACACCTGCGGATTTATCGATTCCGCGAAGCAGGAATCCATCGACGCCATTCTGGAAGCCTCCCGCCAGCGAAACGAGGGCAAGCGCCCCGATGCCAAAATCGTCGTCAGCGGCTGCCTTTCCCAGCGATTCTCCACCGACCTCGTCGGCGAACTCCCCGAAGTGGACGCCTTCATCGGACTCGATCAAGTCGCCGAAGCCGGCGCGATTTTCCGCCGCGTGCTCGAAGAGGACAAATCCAGCGTCCTCAACCTCGTCACGCCAAAGTCCCGCTATATCCCTGACTTCGCCACCCCGCGCTTCCGGCTCACGCCAAACCACTCTGCCTATGTTAAAATCGCCGAGGGCTGCAACCATCCCTGCAGCTTTTGCGTGATCCCCCAAATGCGCGGACGCCACCGCAGCCGCGCCATCGATTCGGTCGTGCGTGAGATTCGTGGCCTCGTTGCCGAAGGCGTGAAGGAAATCAATCTCATCAGCCAGGACACCACCTACTACGGCATGGACCTCTGGGATGAAAAAGCCGGCCCGCGCCAGCCTGTGGACGCCTCGCGCGGGACTTCGCTCATCCACCTCCTCGATGAGATCGGTGAAATCGGCGGCGAGTTCTGGGTTCGACTCCTCTACACCCACCCCGCGCATTGGAGCGACGACCTCATTGCTGCCATCGCCCGCAACCCCCATGTGGCCCGCTATGTGGACATGCCCCTCCAGCACATCCATGCTGAAATGCTTAAGCTCATGCGCCGCGAGACTTCCCGCGAGCACATCGAAAATCTCATCACCCGCATCCGCGCAGGCATCCCCGGCATCGGCCTCCGCACCACATTCATCGTCGGCTTTCCCGGCGAAACCGAGGAGCATTTTGAGAGCCTCCTCGCCTTCATCGAGGAAACCCGCTTCGAGCGCCTCGGCGTCTTTAATTACTCGCAGGAGGATGGCTCCCGCGCGGCCAAGATGGATCACCAAGTCCCCACCCGCACGAAAAACCGCCGCTACCGCGAAGCCATGAAACTCCAGCAGCGCATCGCCCGCGAAATGGCCGAATCCCGCACCGGCCAAACCCTCCGCGTCCTCGTGGAAACCCCCAACTCCGGCCGCACCGAACACGACGCCCCCGAAGTCGATTGCCGCGTCATCCTCACGCAACCCGCCGAAGTC
>JBIIUB010000062.1:0-16515 GCA_044340205.1 Terrimicrobiaceae bacterium | reverse complement strand
CCTGTAGGTGAGCCTCAACAAAAACCAGATATTGCCTCCATGACCCCATTCTAGAAGCAATCTGGGGCTTCTATCCATTTTTCAACTGCGGCTTATAGGTTTAAACTCTCCGGAAGCCCGGTGAATTCAAGCGTCGATCCATCCGGCTTCCAAACCACGCGCCCATCATCCAGAACTCGAACAACCGTGCCCGAAGTGCTCCCGCGCAGCGTCTGCACACGATCCCCAGAACCAAGCGAGGCCGACTCGCACAGCGATTCGACGATGGAAACCATGGAGTCGCGATCCAGAACACCGGCGATATAGTGGGCGACTGCGGAGGAGAGTTCGCGTTTTCGAACCGGTGCAAGGTCGCTGAACAAAGCCAGAGTCAATTCCCTGCCGATGAATGAAAATGTATTCCCATTCAAAAAGAGAAACGGGGCGCTCCTGTGAAAATCACGAAGGAGGTCGAATACCTCGGCGAGGGGCAACTCTAAGGCGTGTTGCCTTTGCCACTTTTCCGAGCACGCTTCTCCAGTTTCCGAGTTAAATCCATGCTGTGATCCACTTCTTGCGCACGCTCGCTGATTGATGCTGGCGACAGACTGCCAACCCCAGTTTTTGAGAAAAGCGGCTCGGGTTTGAAGCGGTGAACATTGACCTCCGCCTGAAGAGCAATGTCCTCCTCCGTCAATTGCTCCAGAAGATCCAAGCGGAGTTTCATTCATCAACAAGTAAGCCTGACGGCGCTCGTTTTCAAGCGTGGGTCATGTTTTTTGCCACGACCCACTGGTCGAATTGCTCGGGGGTCACATGGCCTAGCGCGACGGCTGCTTCTTTAAGGCTGGAGGCGTCTTTGTGGGCTTTCTTGGCGATTTGTGCGGCTTTGTCGTAGCCGATGTGCGGGTTCAGCGCGGTGACCAGCATGAGGGAGTTTTTCACATAGCCTTCGATGACCGGCAGGTTCGGCTCGATGCCGATGGCGCAGTGGTCGTTGAAGGAGTGGCAGCCTTCGGCGAGGAGGCGGACGGAGTGCAGGAAATTGTGGACGATGACGGGCTTGAAGACATTCAGCTCGAAGTTGCCCTGCGAGGCGGCGATGCCGATGGCGGTGTCGTTGCCCATGACTTGGATGGCGATCATGGTGAGGGCTTCGGATTGGGTGGGATTCACCTTGCCGGGCATGATCGACGAGCCGGGCTCGTTTTCAGGGATGGTGAGTTCACCAAGACCGCAGCGGGGGCCGGAGGCAAGCCAGCGAATATCGTTGGCGATCTTCATGAGCGCGCAGGCGAGGGATTTTACGGCTCCGCTGGCGATGACGAATTCGTTGTGGCCGGAGAGGGCAGCGAATTTGTTTGGCGCGGATTGGAATGGGAAGCCGGTGAGCATCGCGATGTGAGCGGCGGCGCGGTCGCCGAACTCGGGGTGGGCATTCAGGCCGGTGCCGACGGCGGTGCCGCCGATGGCGAGTTGGTAGAGGCCGGTGAGCGAGAATTCGATATCGCGCAGGGCTTGGTCGAGCAGGCACACATAGCCGGAAAATTCCTGCCCGAGTGTGAGCGGGGTGGCATCCTGGAGGTGCGTGCGTCCGATTTTCACGATGTCGGCAAAGGCGGTGGCCTTCGCATCGAGCGTGTCGCGGAGTTTTTTCACGGCGGGGATGAGGACCTCGACGACCTCGCTGGCCGAGGCGATGGACATCGCCGTCGGGAAGGTGTCGTTCGACGACTGCGACATGTTCACATCGTCATTTGGATGCACTGGCTTTTTGGAGCCTTTTACACCGCCTGCGATTTCGATGGCGCGATTCGAGATGACCTCGTTGGCGTTCATGTTGCTCTGAGTGCCGGAGCCGGTCTGCCAGATGCGCAGCGGGAAGTGGGCGTCGAGTTTTCCCGCGATGACTTCATCCGCCGCCTGCGCGATGAGATCGCGCTTTTCAGTGCTGAGCTTGCCGAGGTCTGCGTTCGTGAGTGCGGCGGCTTTTTTCAAAATGCCGAGAGCCTTGATCATCTCGGGCGGCAGGATGTCCTCGCCGATGTCGAAATGAATGAGCGAACGGGCCGTCTGCGCACCCCAGTAGGCTTCGTGCGGAACGGAGATTTCGCCCATCGAGTCGGATTCAAGGCGGTGCGTGGCGGGGTCGTGTGGAGCGGATGAGGTCATGGCGAAGTTTTAAGTTTTAAGCGGAGGCGAGTGACGCGGGAGGTTTCGAGGCATGCGGGCTCAAATTTTCCTTCCTCTGTGCTCTCTGTGTCCTCTGTGGTTAATTTTTTGGAATTCGGGTTACAGATGCCGGACGAGGTCGTTTTTTTCGAAGCGGACTTTGGGAAGGGTGGCGTATTTGTCGTCGGCAGAGCGGTAGCCGGCGGCGCAGGCGACGATGGTGTTGTAGCCTTTGGCGGGGAGGTCGAGAATGGCGTCGTATTCGCGCGGGTCGATGCCTTCGAGCGGGCAGGTGTCCACGCCGACGAGTGCGGCGGAGGTCATGAAGTTCCCAAGGGCGATGTAAACCTGGCGGGCGGCCCACTCGCGGATCCAATCCTGGCGCGGGCCGGCGATGACATCGGCCATCATCATGTCGCGGTAGAAGCCAAGCGATTCGAGTGTGATGCCGCGAACCTCTGCGATGCGAGCGAGATATTTTTCCATGTATGGCACATCGACTTTTTCGGGAATCGCAAAGACGACGAGATGCGAGGCGTCGGTGATTTGGGATTGGTTCCAGGAATGCGGACGCAGCTTCGCGCGGAGGTCGGGATTTGTGACGACAAAAAACTGCCAGGGCTGGAGTCCGTAGGATGACGGCGACAGAACGAGGGAGTCCTCAAGGGCCTGCCAGACCGGAGCCGGAATGGTTTTGGAGGCGTCGAATTGCTTGGCGGCGTAGCGCCATGTCTGGGCGGCGAGGAGTTGGTCGGCGGTGATTGGATTCATACCCCGCGATGGGAATGCGGCGGAGGCCTGACATCAAGACTTTTCATAGAAGCAAGAGTTGGGAGCCAAACTGGAGGCGCTTCCAGTGCCACAGGGAAGCCGAGTGCGAGTGTGGGTAATGGATGAAGCGCGATTCGGTTTGCACACGGAGATGCGTCGAGTGTGGATCAGTAAAGGAGTTCGTCTCGAGGTTCGTCGGCAGACACGCTACGAGTGGGACTACCTTTATGGGGCGCTGGAGGTTGTTGAGGGACGCGCTGAGTTTTTGCATTTGCCGTCGGTAAACCTGGATTGCAATCAACTCTTCCTTGAACACCTTAGCTCAAGCGATCCGCAAGCGCTTCATGTTGTGATTGCTGACCAAGCCAACTTCCATCTGAGGGAGGGTGATGCACGTTTACCAGAAGGCGTCCATACTGTTCCCCTTCCACCATACAGTCCCGAACTCAATCCCTGCGAATAACTCTGGGATGTCCTCAAAGACACAGAAGGCTTTTCCAATGGCCTGTTTGAGTCGATAGAAAATCTTCGAAAAGCTCTGCGGCCTGGCCTGCAATGATTTTGGGACGACGCTCAAGCGGTCCTCTCGCTTATTGGTCGCCCATGGCTGCAGTCTCAAGCAAACGCTACTGCGAAAATTTAGCCGTCGGCTTATCTTGAAGAGATGGTATGAGGAGCGTGAGCCTGGACTCGGTGAAGATTTCCTACGCTGTGTTGAAGCATGCCTCCTGCTGGTGTTAAGAAATCCAAGATTGTTTCCGTGCGCCTTGGATGATTTTCGGAGGGCACTCATTCGGCGTTTTCCGTTTGAAATTTTTTACGAAACGACTCCTGAAGGTCTCGTCATTTACTCCGTATTTCATTGCTCCCAAGACCCTGGAAAGTGGCGCAGGAGGCTTGGCTACGATGACTGAACGAGTTTAAAAACGGCCGCCAGTCGCGAGGGAGTTACTCCTGCGAGGGATTCCACCGCATCGGTTGCCATACGCAGGTCTGCGAGCGGATTTGTAGTGGCAACGGCCAGCACGCGCATTCCTGCGCGCAGGGCGGCTTCGATTCCCGCATGGGCATCCTCGATAACTATGCAGTCGCCTGCTGAAAGTCCGAGTTTTTCGGCGGCCAGCAGGAAGACATCTGGAGCGGGTTTGCCATTCGTCACATCATCCCCGCAGACCACTGCTTGGAAATACTCATCCAGGCTGGTCGCCGCGAAAATCGCATTGAGATTTCCCCGGGGCGTGGAAGATCCCACGGCTGCTGGAATTCCCTCCTCGCGCAGGGCGGCAAGGAGCTCTCTCGCGCCAGGAAGGATGTGCACGCCGGATTCCTTCACGAGTTCGCGGTAGATTTCTTCTTTCCGATCCGCCAACTGCTGGACCTCCTCCGCACCCGAGGCCCACTGAAGAATCCCGGGGATAATGACTTGATTCTTTTTCCCGAAGCCGAGTTTGAAATGTCCCTCCGGCAGAGGTTTCGAAATTTCCTGTGCGAGGATTTCCCACGAGCGTTCATGCTGCGCCGAGGAATCAATCACCACGCCGTCCCAATCAAAAATCACGCCCTTCATTTGTGCAGTGGAGAAATTGTGTCCATGTGCCAAAGCGGTATCCCGCCAAATCACAATCGGCAAGTTTTCAAACCCAGCAACTTCGCCACCTTGCTAAAGGTGATGGCGTTCGGGTCCGCCTGCGCGGCTGTCGCCGACTCCGGCGTGACAGCCTTCGCTCTTGCTGCGCTGCGAGCGAAGGCTGGAGGCGACGGGAGTCGAACCCGTGTCCTTAAAATGATCTACACAACCTTCTACATGTTTAGACGGTCTTTGATCTCGGAGTGGGCGGGCGAACCGTCACGCTTCCCTCTCCAGAGCGTCCACGAAATCGATTCACCCGGGGTAGCGGTCGCTCCATCCCAGGCCAGCCTGCTGTCGTCGCATTCCGGACCAGCAGGCGTCAGCCGGAATGCGTCGTGGCTCAATTAGGCCGCGAGAGCGAGATCTTCGTAATCTGCATTTATTTGTTTGATCCGATTTTTTACGAGGCCAACGAATCATCCTCGACATGCGGGCCGGGCTTCACACTCAAAGTCGAAACCATTACGCCCCCTGATGGGAGCTTCAAAATACGCGTGGTCTTTGAAAATGCAAGCGGCGGCATTTGGCGGATTTGTCTGGGTTTTTTGCTGTGCGCTTTGCAATGGCGATGGGTAGTTTCGCCGTCTTATGAGTTCGGAGCCTGATACGCAGAAGTCGCTGAAGGAAATGACGCGTGCCATCGCGGATCACAAGGGCGTGGTGAGCGTTCAGCCGGTTCCGGGCAAGTCGGCTTTTGAGATTGAATACGACCCCTCCGCGCTCAGTGAGGAGGATTTGCGGCATATTGCGGGAAGTCATGTGCCGGATGTGTCGCTTCAAAAGCGGACGATGCGCCTGGATGGCAGCGCGTGCGAGGCTTGTGCGATCCGTTTGGAGAAAAAGGCCAAAAAAATTCCCGGTGTCCGCAAGGCGACGGCGACCTATATCGGCAAAATCCTGTGCCTGACATTCGATGAAAAGCTCGCGGACGAGCATACTGTGATGGCTGCGCTGCGCGGGCTTGGGGCCGATGTGCGGCCTTATGAGTCTTCGCCGGAGGCCGAGCAGGGTTTCTGGAGCCGCGTCAGGTCGGGATCATTGAATGAGGAGATTTCCGCTGCGCTGGGTTTTGTTTTTTTGATCGCTTCCATTATCTGCGAGAAATCTCTCGGGAGCGGCGCGGTGGCGACCCTGTCGCTCTATGCGGGAGCATATATTTTCTGCGGTCAGCAAGGCGTGCGCTCCGCGATCGCCTCGCTGCGCGGCGGCGTGCTTGATGTCGATGTGCTAATGGTTCTGGCTGCGATCGGTGCCGGGATTGTCGGGCAGCCTTTTGAGGGCGCGTTGTTGTTGTTTCTTTTTGCGTTTTCCAATGTCTTGCAGAGTTACGCACTGGAGCGCACGCAGAGGGCCATCCACTCGCTGCTGAAGCTGCGGCCAGACAAGGCGCTGGTGAAGCGTGATGGCGGCACGCAGATGGTTCGCGTCGAGGAATTGAATATCGGCGATGTAGTGGTGCTGAGGCCGGGCGAGCATGTGCCGGTGGATGGAACCGTGGTGGAGGGCGCGAGCCATGTCGATGAATCCAGTCTCACTGGCGAGTCGATGCCGGTCACCAAGGCAGTCGGCAATCCGGTTTTTGCGGGCACGCTCAATCAAAGCGGCGGCCTCGAATTTTCCGTCAGCAAGCGCGCGGAGGACTCCACGCTCTCGCGCATGGTTAAGCTTGTCGAGGAGGCGCAGGCCGAGAAGTCCGGCACGCAGAGATTTCTCGAGCAGGCGGAGCAATACTACGCAACCGGCGTGATCGCCTTCACGGCGCTGGTCTTTGTGGTGCCGTTCTTTTTCATGGGGGAGAAATTCTCGGATGCTTTTTATCGGGCCATGACGGTGATGGTCGTGGCTTCGCCGTGTGCGCTGGTCATTAGCACTCCGGCGACCGTTCTCTCGGCGATCGGCGGTGCGGCGCGCCGTGGCATCTTGATCAAAGGTGGCTCGCACCTCGAACGGACCGCGCAGATCGATATCGTGGCTTTTGATAAAACCGGCACGCTCACGGCTGGAAAGCCTGTCGTGACGGAGATGGTCGATGCCAGTGGAGCGCACAAGCTGGACGCCGCATTGCCTGCCAACTTAGAAGCGTTGCTCGCCCAGACGGCCGCTCTGGAGGACAAGTCCGAGCATCCGCTGGCGCGTGCTGTTGTAAAAACCGCCCAAGCCCGTGGCATCAAGCTTCCCGAGGCAAAAGACTTTCAAGCCACAGCCGGCAAGGGGGCGGAGGCTACGATCGGTGGCCGCCGACTGGTGGTCGGCAGTGAACGGCTTTTCCAGGAACTCGGTGCGGTTGGAATGGATGCCATAGCAGCGCATGCGGCGCCTCTTGCCGCGAAGGGGAAAACCTGTGTGTGGACCGGCGTTCGTGATGGAGACTCTGTGTCCGCCCTCGCTGTTCTGGCTCTCGCCGACACCCTGCGCCCTGAGGCGTTGAAAATTGTCGGCAGCCTGCATGCCCTGGGAGTGAAAAAAGTGGTGATGCTCACGGGGGATCAGAAGGCTGTTGCAGCGGCAATCGCCGAGGAGGCCGGCGTGGATGATGTCATGGCCGAGTTGCTGCCCGAGGGCAAAGTCGCAGCGATCCGTGAATTGAAAAAACAGGGCCGCGTCATGATGGTGGGTGATGGCGTGAACGACGCGCCTGCTCTGGCCACATCTGATATTGGCGTCGCCATGGGAGCTGCCGGAACGGATATTGCGATGGAGACAGCGGATATCGTGCTCATGGGTGACAAACTGGAAAACATTCCAATCCTGCTTGCGACCGCACGCCATGCCAAACGCGTGCTCTGGCAAAATCTCACTTTTGCAGGCTCGGTGATCGTCGTGCTTTTGATTGCCGCTTTTGGAATCAACCTGCCGCTACCGATGGGCGTGGTGGGTCACGAAGGGAGCACGGTGCTTGTTTGTCTGAACGGTCTGCGCCTCCTCATCTACAAACCGAAAATGTGATTGCACGCAGGCGATCCCTGCGGCAATTTTCCGAATATGTCCGACGACAGTCAGTCTCCTCTCCAGAAGCTTCTTGATAAGCTCAGAAACTCACGGGATTTCACGATCTCCCTCCTGTTCCATGTGATTCTTGTATCGATCTTCGGTGGTGCCGTCCTTTTCGAAGCCGTTCAGGAGCCGCCGGATTTTGAAGGCGGTGGCGAGGGGGGATTTGTGGGCAGCTCCGAGCCTGTAGCGGCTCCTCCTCAGCAAACGCAGGTTTTGCCGCCTACCCAGGACATGTCGGTGATGGCCACTCCGGTCAATAATTCGGCGGTCAACGCGATCACCACTACGGCCACATCTCCGATGAATTTCAATATGTCGCAGATGGTCATGGCGCCGCCTGCGCCTGCAGCTCCGACTGCGATGGCCGCTCCGAAGCCTGTTGCACCTCCCGCTGGTCCGGCTATGCAAATGTCTGCAGCTGACGCCTCGGCGATCAAGGCCTTTACCACGGGTTGGGGTAAGGGCAGCGGAAGCGGTAGCGGCACGCGGAGCAGGGAATTCGAGTTCGTCGCTTACATTGGCCAATATGGTGGAGCAAATTCCGGTTGGGATTCCACTATCAGCACGGTCGGCGACACCAAGGGCGTGATCAACAACGGAAGCCTTCCGAACCTCCTCGCTTACATGAGCACCCGCTCAAAGAACAAGGTCCGGACAAATTACGACAAGGTGAAAGCCATCAAGCTCGACTCCCAAGAACTTTTCTCCGTGAAGCCGCCTTTCATTTTCCTTACTGGCTCGAAGGATTTTCGCCTCACTGATGCCGAGGTGGAAAACCTTCGTAAATATGTCAGGCTCGGCGGTGCTATCTGGGGCGACAGCTCGGTGCCCGGACGCAATTCTCGCTTCGACTTGGCCTTCCGCCGCGAGATGAAACGCGTCATTCCCGATAAAGACAAGGATTGGGAGGAGTTGCCAAAAAACCATCCGCTTTTTGATGCGCGCCAGGCTTACTTTCCCGAGGTCGTCACAGTGCCGCCAGGAATCAATTTCTACAAAGAGCCTGTGTATGCGCTGAAAATTTACGGCGAGGTTGCGATCATCTATACGGCGAATGACTACGGCGACATGTGGCAGATCGGTCTTCTGCCCGATGGCAAAGTCGATACGCGTCGAAATGAAAAAAATCAGCCTGTTGCCCTCAATGAGGTGATTTGGAACAACCGCGATGTCTACCTTCGAAACATTTCGCAGCCCTCACTCGATCTGACCTACAAATTCGGCACGAATCTCGTGCTTCACCTCCTGACTCGCTGGGATTCGAAGGTCAAGTCGGCGCCTGCACTCTGATATTTAACGGTTCAGGCGGGCACCTTACTGCTCGGGACTCATGAGTGCGGCGGTGCGGCATTTCAGTTTGAAGAGAAGAGAGCCATCTTCAAACGCTCTGAGATTCTCCGGACTGCTCCGGTCGAAATCCGCAAGGAACATGGCTTCGATCTCCGAGGCGAATTTTTTATCCTGCACGGCGGCGGAAAGCTCAAAGTTGAGCATGAATGACCGGTAGTCCAGGTTTATAGAGCCGACGAGTGCCATGTCATCATCCGCAAGCAGCACCTTCTGGTGCATGAAGCCTTCCTCGTAACGCCAAACCTTCACGCCCGCCTCCCTCAATTTCGGGTAGTATGTGAAGGAGGAGAGCCAAGGCAGGGTGTGGTCGGCCATGCGGGGCAGGATAATTCGCACATCCACGCCGCGAATCGCTGCGTGGCAGATGGCGTAAAAAAGCGGGCTCGAGGGCACGAAATACGGGCTCGCGATCCACAGGCGGCGAGTTGCGCAGTGAATTGTGGAAAGATAAACGGCCGGGCAGATGCTCCAACTCTCGGCGGGTCCGGAGGCGACGGGAAAGATGCTCGCATTCCCTCCGTGGGTGAGAGAGGGCGAGGGAAGGCGGAGAGGGGCGATCTCGCCGGTCGTGTAGTTCCAATCCTCCAAAAAAGAGAGCTGGAATCCAGCCACGGCCGGGCCTTCGATCCGGAGATGCGTGTCGCGCCATGGACCGAAGCGGCGGCTCCAGCCCATATATTCGTCGCCCACATTCAAACCGCCGAGGAAGGCGACACGGGAGTCTGTAATGACGAGTTTGCGGTGGTTGCGGAAGTTGATCTGGAAATTCCGGCCAAACTGACGGTTCGTGACGAATGCCTCGACGGCGATACCTTCGCGGCGGAGTTTTTTTGCCCAAGTCGCGGGCAGTTTTTTAGAGCCCACTTGGTCATAGAGCACGCGGCATTGCACTCCTCGCCGTGCTGCGGAGACCAGCTTGTCGGCCAGCGTGCGGCCGAGGCGGTCGTTGTGGATGATGAAAAACTGCACCCAAACGGATTCGGCGGCCTCATCGATGGATTGAAAAATTGAGTCGAAGGTTGCCGCCCCGTCGATGAGGAGCTGAACATGATTCGAACCCGTGGAGGGAAGGCCGGAGAGGTTTTCCGCCATACGGGCAGGTTCGTTGAAAAGACCCCGGAATGTGGTTTTATAGCCGTCGAGGTGCCTGATAATGGCCTGCAGGGCGTCTTGCAGTGGACCGGCTGGAGAGGCGGGCGCGAGCGTGTAACCGGCGAAGCGCGACTCGCCAAAAACCAGAAAGAGTGGAATTCCTACAATCGGTAAAACCACCAACACCCCAGCCCAGGCGATGGCGGACTGGGGAGTCCGGGCGATGAGTATGGCCCGCATGGCCAAGGTGATGCCCAAGATCTCCAGTAGAATCGTGATCGTTGCGTAAACTGGATTGAGAAACGACACGGACTTCTAAAAAGAAAGTTCAGGGCGTTTGTGTCACGGCATCCTGTGTCCCAGCTTGAGGAGGCGGGGTCTGCGTCTCTGGCGCAGGCTCTGCGGCGGGTGCGGGTTGTTTTTGAGTAGCCCGCAGTTCGTTTTGGAGTGTGATGATATTGTCCGTGAGCTTGCGTGCTTGTTTTTTCAAATGCGTGAGGGGCTCCATGACTTTTGAGAGCAGGAGGATGCCGAATGCCGCAGTGGTGAGGATCAAAAGCGGAACGAGTCCCCAGGCCACCATTTCCAGAAATTCCACTTCGCGGCGGAATTCCTGCATGGAGGCAAAGAGGCGGATATCGATCGCGGCGATGAATCCCGAAAGTCCGTTTTCGGTTTTTTCCCGCAAGGCCTTTTGATCCGCGTTATAGGGCGGGGCGGCGGCTAGCAGCTTTGCATTGTTTGAGACAATGTCATCAAGCCGGTCGAGGTCCGAAGCGGAAAAAAGCAGGGCCGGTCGCTTCAGCTTCTTTAGCATTTCAATACTTTCAGACGCCTTGGCGGCGCTCTCGGGCGAGGATGGGATGTTTTGCGCCTGCGCGGAGTCCGAGTCGTTGGAGGATTTCCAGACTGCCCGCGCATCGCGCAACGCATCGTTCAGGATTTCCCTCGACCTCAGAAGCACGGCCTGATCGACCAGTATGCCGTTTTGGATCGAGTTGTATCGGAGGGCAAGCATGGCCAGACCGACTTCCAAAATCAATAGAGCCCCAAAGCATGATAGAAAAAGGGTGCGTATGGCGCCGACATTGATTTTTTTTGATCTGCTGTCCGACATGGATACTCAGGAAGAAAGGGTTGTTGTTGCGAGAGCGTCTTGAATCGCTTGGAGGATGATTCGCGAGTTGCAGGGCTTGGAAAGAATGGCGTGAACTCCGAGTTCGGACACGGAATTTTTTTCCGAGGAGGATCCAAGGCCGCTGGTGCAAATAATTTTCACGGATGGATTTAATTTTTTCAAGGCGGCAATGAGAGCGGGGCCGTCCATGCCGGGCATGGCCATGTCTGTGATCACCAGGCTCACATCGCGTTGGTGTTGTGAGTAGAGGGCAAATCCTTTCTCTCCATCCTCGGCGGGGATCACCCGGTAGCCGGATTTCTCCAGCGAGCGGGCCATCACTTTCAGCACGGTGGACTCGTCGTCGACGAGAAGGATGGCCTCTCCGTGGCCTGCTGCCTGCGGGGGCTTGGGAGGGGAGTCCTTGGCGGATTGCGAAATCGCACGGGTTGAAGATGCGGGCAGGAAGGCGTGGAAGGAAGAACCGCAGCCCTCTTCTGTCTCGAGGGTGAGGAAGCCGCCGTGGTTGCGAATGATTCCGACGGCTGTGGCAAGGCCGAGGCCGGTGCCTTTTTCGGGACCCTTGGTGGTGAAAAACGGTTCGAATATTTTTTTTCGAAGCGGCCGGGGAATCCCGTGCCCGGTGTCGCTCACGGTGATTCGCACATAGTCGCCGGGTTTAGCCTGGGGATGGAGGCGGGCGAATTTTTCATCCACATGGAAATTTGACGCGTCGATTTTGAGCCTGCCGCCGTCGGGCATGGCATCGCGGGCATTGACGGAAAAATTGAGCAGCACCTGCTCCAGTTGGGTGGCATTTCCGATGACGAAGCTGATGTTTTCAGGAACCGAGACCTGAAGGTGGATTGTTTTGGGAAATGTTGGTCGGATGAAATTGGCAACCTCGGAGATGAGTTCGGGAATATCCACCGCGCGGAGTTCGGTGCGCACTCCGCTGGAGAAACTGAGGATTTGGCGCACGAGTTCGGTGGCGCGTCGGAGGTTCGCTTCCACGGCATCAAGCATCTCGCGGCTCTCGGTGTCCGGCAGGCGATGACGGAGCAGGTCGAGAAACATCGAAACCGGTTGAAGGACATTGTTCAAATCATGCGCGATGCCTCCGGCCAAGGTTCCAACGCATTCGTGGCGGTGGGCTCGAAGGCGGTCCTCCTTCAACTCGCGCAATTCCGCCGCGTCCTCGCTCAAAACAAGGATCGCCTCGGGAGTCCCATCGCCGCCATGCAGCAGAACCCAACGCATGAGCAACTCGGTATTCTCTCCCGTGGCCGAGACGATGCGTGTCTCCCCGGACCACTCCCCGTCCTGCAGCACCGAGCGCAAAGCCGTCTCAAAAACCCCAGGCGGCATGGCTAGGCGGGCGGGCAGCTTTTTTCCAAGCACCTCGGCGGCCTTGAACCCGTAGAAGCGTTCCGCGCCAGAACTCCACTGGGTGACAATGCCATCCAGGGTCTGGGTGAACATCACCTCGGCGGGTTTTTCAAAAAACACCGCTTGCGCGCGGGCGTGGTCCTCCGTGCGGCGTTGCACCGAGCGGTCGCTGATTGCGCAGTAGAAAATGTCGCCGCCATCCTGCGAGGAGGCGTCGATCGAGACATCGCGAGTCGAGCCATCGTGGCAGCGCAGGCATGACGGAAGGCCGTGCGCTTTTCCAGTGGCAAGGACGGATGCGGCAAGATCGCGAAACTCAAGACCCGACAGCAAAAACTCGTCCACCGAACGGCCTTGGAATTCCGCCTTCGAGTAGCCCAAAAAATCGAGCGCCGCCTTGTTGGCCTCAAGGATCACCCCCTTGGCGGACAGCTTCCAGAGCACACTCGGCAAGGCATCCCAGAACTGCTCGACTTGGCCGATTGTTTCATCCTTGGACGCAAGGCCGCCCTCCGCTTGCGCGCTTTTCTCGCGAATCGTAGAAGCGGTAAGGGAGTCATCCAAACGGGGGATTGAATCTTTTGGCATGCCGGGAAACTTGAATTAGACGCTAAATTCTTTGAGCTGAGAGTCAATCGCAAGCACTTGCGTGCTGGCAAGCGGGCATTTTTCCGGCGGAGGCGATACTGTTACGAAAAAGTAACAATTCCCGATTTTTCGCCGTCCCTTCCTCGGGCGGATAAATCCTCACCAGAATGACAATGCGTTATCGCACAGGCTGGATTTCCGATGTTCACCTTGGCACCCGCGGAAGCAAGGCGGGCGTCCTCTTGGATTTTCTCAAGGATGCCGAATTTGAGACCCTCTACCTTGTCGGTGATCTCATTGATATCTGGGCCCTGCGCCGTGGTATCTACTGGCCGCAGGAACACAACGATGTCATTCAAAAGCTTCTGCGCAAAGGCAGGAAGGGCACCGAAATCATCTACATCATCGGCAACCACGACGAATTCCTCTCTGCATTCCACGGACACTACGCGAGCGTGACGCTTCAAAAAAACGCTATTCACGAAACGGCGGACGGCCGCCGCCTGCTCATCATGCACGGGCACGAACTCGACACCGTTGTCCAAAACATGGGCTGGCTCGCGCATCTGGGTGACATCGGCTATGTGCTGCTCATGCGGTGCAATGGAATCGTGAATCTCATCCGCCGCCTCGCCGGCCTCGGCCACTGGTCGTTGAGCGCCTATGTGAAAGCCGAGGTCAAAAATGTCGTCAGCTTTATTGGGAAATTCGAGGAGTCCATCGTGCGATACGCCAAGGATTACAATGTGAACGGCGTCCTCTGCGGCCACATCCACACGGCCTCGGTTCGCGAAATCGACGGCACGGCCTACTACAATTGCGGCGATTGGGTGGAAAGCTGCACGGCCATGGTCGAGCACTTCGATGGACGCATGGAGCTCCTCCACTTCGACCAGGCGACGGAACCCGCCAAAAGCAAAACCCCCGATCCGGTCAGTGAGAGCGGCACGCCCGCACTCATGGCTTGAGCACAGGGGGAACCGGCCACCACGGGGGGAATAACATCCTGTGGCGCGGCTCGAGAAACCTCCGGTCGAGAAGCAGGATCGATCCCGTGTCGGTTTCTGTCCGGATCAGCCGCCCCACGGCTTGGAGCACCCGCTGCATGCCGGGAAAACGGTAGGCATAGTCGAACCCGGAGCCTTTGGTATCCTCGAAGTAGGATTGCAGGATATCCCGCTCCAGGGAGAGCCTTGGCAAACCCGTGCCGATGACAGTCACTCCCACAAGCCGTTCTCCTGGGAGGTCGACCCCCTCCGCAAAAATTCCGCCGAGCACGGCCAGCGCGATTGTGCGGGATCCGGGTTGGAAGGAATCCAGAAAAGCATAGCGTTCGGACTCTGACATCCCCCCAGACTGCACAAGCAGGCTCCCTGCGGGCAGGAGATCGTCAAGCTTTGTAGCGAGCTCGCTGAGGTAGGCCAGCGAGGGACAAAATATCAAATGGTTGCCGGGTGTGTCTTGCAGATGCTCCTTCACGGCGTCCGCCACTCGATCCAGCGAAGCCGTCCGGCCTTTGTAGGTGAGGTCCGCCGCAAGAATCCGCAGTCGCATTTGATCCGGTTTGAACGGGGAATCGAAAACAGCCAACGCGTCCTCTGCCGTCCCTCCCAGCAGCTCATGTAAATAATCCATCGGCGAGAGCGTGGCGGAGAAGAAAACCGCGCTGCGCAGGGTTTTCAAATCCGCACGCAGGCGAGAGGAGGGATCCGCGCAATAGACGGTCGTGCTCCGTTCCCGGGGGCGGATGAGAAACCGGCAAGTGTCGTCGAACGACTCGGCCGCCCGCAGCCAGTCGTTGAGGGCAAACCACGGTTCGATCCAACCGCCAAGGTCGGTGCCGGGTTTCAGAGAAGCGAGAAGACCCTCCAGCGAGCGGGCGGCGTCGCGACAGGTCGGGAGGAGATTTTTCGGAATCTCCCAAAACACCGAGCCATCGTGGTAGTCTCGCGCGGGAAGCAAATCCGGAGCGGGCATCCCGACAGCTTCTATTAGCGAAGCCCTCGCTTTCTCCAAGGCTCGCCTGACCTTCGCCGCCCCCTTCGCCCGCACTGCGCCAGGTCGGACTTCGAGATTCTCGGGTGTGATCGTGGCCGAGTGCATGTCGCGGCTGCGCTCGACGAGGTTGTGGGCCTCATCCACCAGAATGACATGGCGTCCACCGCCCTCGGCGAAATGCCGCTGCAGGCGGGCGGAAGGATCGAACGCGTGGTTGAAGTCGCCGATCACAATGTCGCACCAGGATGATGCGTCGAGGGAAAGCTCGAAGGGGCAAACTGTGTGCTTCCGCGCGACCGACTCTACAATTTCGCGGTCGAGGGTCTCGTGTTCCAGAAGCTCGCGCAGCGCGGGTCGGATGCGGTCATGGTAGCCGATGGCAAACGGGCAGACGCGCGGGTCGCAACCGGCGGGATTTTCCGTGAAGCAAATCCTGTTTTTTGCCGTCAGGGTCAGCGATCTCAGCCTCGCTCCCGCCCGCCGGAGATGCCCCAGCGCCTCCGCCGCCGCGATTCGGCCGGGGGTTTTCGCTGTGAGAAAAAACACCTTCCCGTCGCCGAGCAGGGGGAGAGCTTTGACGGCGGGGAAGAGAGTCGCAATGGTTTTTCCAAGACCTGTCGGAGCCTCGGCAAACAGATTCCGCCTGTCGCGGATCGCGCGGTAAACGCGGCGCGCTAATTCCCGCTGACCGCCTCGGAATCCCTCAAAGGGGAACTCGAGCTTTTCGAGGGAGGTGTTGCGGAGCGAAATCCACCGCGCCTCGACCTCGAGCCAGTCGAGCCAGACGCCGAGGGTGCTTTCAAAAAACTCTTCTAATTCCGCACGAGTGAGCTGGAAGGGCAGGACTGTTTCGCCGTCCGTTTCCAGATTCAGATAAGTCAAATGCAACTCGACCTCCGCCCAGTCGCGTTGGATGGCCAGAATCGCAGCGTAGATTTTTAGCTGAGCCAGATGCAACGGGTCGGCTGTGCCATCCCAGAATTGATCAACGCTTTTGATCTCCTCGACCATCGGCGGGGAATCGTTTGCGCGAAGCCCGTCGATCCGACCCGAAAGAGTGAGGTCCACACTTCCGCGAATGGCTTTCCACTCCACAGTCACCTCGGCCTCGTAGTCTCCAGTGCGCCGACCCTGCACACGCCGGTGGGCCCGCCCGCCCTCGAGCGCACGGTCGGACGCGCGGAACGCGCCGGTGCCTGCGAGACCGCCCGTGCGGTGCACAAAAGCGACAAGTTCCCTCACGGAAGTCTGGAAGACAACAGGTGTCACGGATGTGAAAACTCGCCCAAGATTCACCGCCCGTCGAAGGGATTCGGTGCGGGTTAACCCTGCTTCAACCTATAAGCCGCAGTTGAAAAATGGATAGAAGCCCCAGATTGCTTATAAAATGGGGGCATGGAGGCAATATCTGGTTTTATTGAGGCTCACCTACAGG
>JBIIUB010000159.1:0-4421 GCA_044340205.1 Terrimicrobiaceae bacterium | reverse complement strand
TTTTGAGCGTTCACCCGTTTGAAAAAATGCCTTTAAATGAATTGCTTATGAAAACCACTTCCCAAAAGCCAAGCGGTCAAAATTTTAATCAACTGGAGCTGTTTAACTTATAACCGGACAGTAGTGTACATATAGAGGAACTTTTTAGCAATCAGGGCCTCTCACGGAGCCACAAGGCACGGAGAAAAAAGGGAGCATGCTCGTCTCGAGCGTGAACCAACTCGGAGGGTCAGATTCTATCCTGACCGAAATTTTGGATTGAGCTTGGTCGATTCATGTTTTTCAAAAAATGGTTCAAGCGAAGACGATGCCTCCAAACCACGTCTTGCGCCTACACGACCGAGACGGTCATGCTCGTGCGAACGCACATATATGAAATCAACCAGTGAAAGTCTGAGTCATCCCGAGACGAGCAACGGGAGAGCAGCCGGAGGCAACTGCGTCGTCGTGAGACGGGGTGGGGAGCAGCCCGAGGCGGACCTGTGGTCCCAAACAAAAGTGAACCCGATTCGGTTTGCAACAGCGGCGAGCCTGCGAGCAAGTGGCGAAGCCAGTGGCCAGAGCCATATCCATTTCCTCTCACAAACCTCGTATAAGGGGGAGAAACGGGCTGTTGTGGATGGTTGGGGTGGGAACGCGGGGAAGGTTTCATATGGAAGCGTTGAGACCTGCGTGGGCAGGAACCCGTTTCGACGGGGCCGCGCAGGAGTCAGAGCCGCCATAGTAGCGAAGAAGCGGGGTAATTCCCGTGGAGCGAAGGGCGGCAGGAAGCGAAACCACATGGGCCAGCTGGACCCATTTAAAAAGCACAATCGATTGCTCAACGAGCTAAAACTGTGCGGCCAGACGAGCCTTGGGGAAGCCAAAGCCTTATTGTGGTGCGTCGGAACAGCCAGAGCTGGGGAGGGAAATCCTGCAAGTCCTCAGAGCCTCTGGTCCGACGTCCGACGAAACTCTGGCAACAGAGGAGTCGGCAAATTCGCAACCGGAGAGCCGGATGCGGGAGATCCGCAAGTCCGGTTCGGAGGGGGGAGCGAGACAAACCAATGTCTCGTTCCTACCTCTATCTCTCTTTGCGCTATCGCGCCGATAAAATCCGCAACCTGTCACGCCGGAGCCGCGGCAGCGCGCAGGCGGATTCCCATTTTGCACTCCGCAATTTTTTTTCTGTCTCCTCCGTGACTTAGTGCCTTCGTGAGAGTTCATTTTTGCTCAAATTCTTTACAAACTTCCTATTGACACTCGCCCGACATGAGCACTAATTTACTTTACCCGCCAATACATTAACCCTCTTTCCCCTATGCGTTGCTACTCCCCATTTTGTATCCTGCGCCTCTTTGAGGCTCTTCCAGACTTGTTCTGCGGGCGGGTGGGGGATTTCGCGTGGGGTGGGGGATGCGGGCATTTTCCGTGCATCGCGTTCGGTTTTCCTGTTTCGGCAACCAACCCTTCATTTCTCCCGGTATGAAAAATTCCATTCCACTTCCTTCTTTTCTGCCCGCCCGTTTCGTGGCTTGCCTTGTGCTTGCGGCGGTTTTTGTGCTGGTCGCGATGCCGACGGCGTCTGCCACCGTATACTACTGGGATGGCAATGGCGCTACCGCCGGCGCCGGCACTGCACCTACTGGCACATGGGGAACCAGCGCGTTCTGGACTACGAATGCGAGCGGTCTCACTACCACAGCCAACACCGCCACCACGGCTCTTGACCAGGTCCGCTTCTCTGCCGGCACCGATGCCACTGGCACCTACACCGTCTCGCTCAACGGCACGCGAACAGCGAGGCAACTTAGATTGGATTATGGCAATATCACCTTCTCCGGCGGCACGATCAACCTCAGCTCGAATGGCACATCTGGATCGGCTTCGAATGTGACAAACGGGATCTTCCTTGACTCGACCGCAGGCAATGCAACCATCAGTTCCAACCTGACCATCAACGGCGTTCAGATTCTGAATATTGCTGCAGGCAAAACGCTCACGCTAAATACAGGCACCTTCACTCGCAGCACGGGCGCCTCCCTGAATGTCCTCTCCACCGGCACGGTGGCCTCCAGCATGACCGGCCTGAGTTCGCTTACCAATGGCATCCTCGGCCCATGGGCCACTTTTGGCTCTGGCAGCTCGATGCGATACGCCACCATCTCAGGTGGCAACATTGCTGGCCTCACAGGCACTGCAGCCGCCACCGCGGCAAATGTCACGGACACCACCGGCGCCTTCAACTACGATGTGGCAGGGACAAGCGCGGCTTTCGGCGCGGGAGCCTCAGTCAACACCCTGCGCTTCACCGGTGGTGGCGGGACGATGAGTGGCGACATCACGGCCAACGGCCTGCTGCACGCTGGTTCTGGCACCACCACCCTCAGCGGCAACGTCACCATAGGTTCCACTCGTGAGTTGGTCGTCACGCCGGCTAGCAACTCATTCACCTTTTCCGGCGTTCTAAAAGACAACGGCGGCGGCGCCTCCAGTCTTTTGGTGACCCAGCCCACAAACTCCGGCGTCCTCGGGCTTACCCTCAGCAACAACAATACCTACAGCGGTGGCACCACGATCTCCAATGCCAGATTAAGCATAAGTGCCAACAATGCCCTCGGCACTGGCGCGGTCAGCGTTCTCAAGGGCGGTATCGCCACGGTGGGTGATTATGGTGGCCAGTTGGAGGTCAGCAACAACATCACTTGGTCGAACAACATGACCCTCGCCGGCCAAGGCCTCAATGGTTACAACGGCGCGCTGCGCAACCTCAGCGGTAACAACACATCTACTGGCACTATAACGATTGCAGACACCACGACCCGCATTTCGTCTAGCAGTGGCACGCTTACCCTCAATGGCGATATCAACCTCACCACCGCTGCCGCCTATGGCTTCCTCTTCTTTCACAACCAGGGCGACATCCGCATCGGTGGAAACATCACCGGCTCGGCCACATCATTCAGTGTGTTCGGTCACTCCAGTGCTACGAACTTTTTGATCTTTAACCGTGCCAACGCCTTGGCTAGCCCGATGGGAATCGTATTGGGGTCTAACAACTCAACCGGCTATGGTCGTATTGATCTCAATGGCTTCGACCAGACTGTGACGACACTCTCAGCGCTAGGCAATGCCACCACCAATGATTTCTTTAATAACTTAATCACCAACCGCAGCGGCACGCTCGCCACGCTCACTGTCAACAGCAGTTCGAGTTCCACTTTCAACGGCACCTTCTCCGGCAATCTGGCCCTCACGAAGAATGGTAGCGGCACGCTCACTCTCACCTCCAACAACACCTACACCGGTGCAACCGATGTCGCAGGCGGCACGCTCCTGCTCTCCGGCAACGGCACACTCAGTAATAGCGCGGTTAGCATCTCCGGAGGCACGCTCGACATGGGCGGCAAGAGCCTCACCAATACCTTGAGCAGTCTCACCGCCGGCACACTCTCGAATGGCACACTCACGAATAATGGCTCAAACTTCAACCTGCAAAACGGCACCGTGAGTGCCGTCCTCGCTGGAACCAACGGCGTGAATAAAACCACCTCCGGCACGGTCACGCTCAGTGGGGCGAATACCTACACCGGCACCACCACGATTAGCAACGGAGCCTTGGTTTTCCAAAACACTGCCGCCAAAAGCGCCAGCAGCGCCGTTACCGTTGCCGCCGCAGGCACCTTGGGCCTTGGTGTGGGAAATGCCTCCATAGATTACAGCAACAATGTGGTGGATGTTTTTAATACTGGAACGCTCGCTGGCTTTACGATCGACGCCGCCTCCGGCATCGCCCTCGATACGACAAATGGGAATTTCAACTTATCCAGCGCTCTTACGGCCGCTCGCGCGCTGACCAAGCTGGGATCAAACACTCTCACACTTTCCGGCGCATCTGCTAATACCTACAATGGCACCACGACGGTAAGCAACGGCACCCTCACGCTGAATAAAGACACCAATGTCGTCGCGGTCGGAGGCGATCTGGTTCTCAATGGCTCGTCCAAGCTCCTCTATGGCACATCCAAGAATGAGCAAATCGCCAACACAGCGTCTATCACCATCAACGGCACGCAGAGCGTTTTCAACGGGTCGACTTGGGGTAACACCACCAACGCAAATACCTTTAATGAAACCATAGCCAGCCTTACGGTCAGAGATGGCCAGTTCAACACTGGAACAACATCAAACTGGACCGTCACGGGAGCGGGTGTTTTCGATGGCAGCAGTGGCGATTCTCGCTTCGCGGCATTCTCCGGCTCAAGTATCAGTTTCAATAGCCTGAGCCTCACCGCGATGAACGGAACACAGATCACTAGTGTAGTGTTTGGTAATTGTATTTACATATATTAAAATCGTGTTACGCTTTCCGGATGGCACGCAAAACGATTCCGCTTCAACTTACCGAAGACCAACGCTCTGAGCTTCTTCTATGGGAAAGG
>JBIIUB010000061.1:0-16980 GCA_044340205.1 Terrimicrobiaceae bacterium | reverse complement strand
AAGTGCCACCACTGAAGATTTCCGCGCGTTCGTCCTCTATTTTTTTATCCACCCTCAGCAACATCGAGCGGGTCTGAGTGATCGCAGCAATGAGAGCCGCTGAACGGACACAGCCAAGCTCCTCGGCGGCGATGAACATGCGGGCATAGCGGGGATGAACCGGGAAATTCAACATCCGGCGTCCAATGGTGGTGATGTCACCAACGGAATCCAGAGCGCCTAAATCACGAAGAAGGGTCTCCGCGCGGTCAAGCGCTTGGGCTTCGGGTGGCTCGATCCAGCGGAATGCCTGTAAATCCCCCACCCCGGCGGCCTTGAGGCTCAGGAGGGTTTCGGCGAGGTCGAGGCGTTTGATTTCGGAGAGTTCGCGTAGAGGGCGGCGTGTGTGGTCACGCTCGGTCCAGAGGCGCACGCAAAGGCCTGGTGCGGTGCGGCCTGCGCGGCCTGCACGCTGGGCGGCGGAGGCAGCGCTGATTTTTTCGATGAGAAGCGTATTGATGCCGCGATTCGGGTCGTAGCGGGCCACCCGTGCGAGGCCGGAGTCAACGACGAGCGTCACGCCATCGATCGTCAACGATGTCTCGGCGACATTGGTGGAAACAATGACCTTTCGGCCATGGGAGCGGTTCACAGCGCGGTCCTGCTCGGCGGCGGGGAGTTCTCCATGCAGCGGCAGAACGGCGCACCGCCCTCCAAGCCGCCCCTGCAACTCGCGGATGGTGCGTTGGATTTCATAGGCCCCGGGCATGAAGACAAGCACATCGCCTTCGGTGCTCTCAAAGTGCTCCGCCACGGCATCCGTCGCCGTTTCCCAGACCGGATCTTCTTTCGGGTCGTGCGAGAGATGGCTGATCTCGACTGGAAACATACGCCCCTCGGAGGTGAGGATTTCGGCGGGTTTGAGGTATTCCTGCAATTCGGCACCGTCGAGCGTTGCCGACATGACGACTATTTTGAGATCAGGCCGGACCGTATCTTGGAGATCCAGCGCCCTCGCGAGCGTGATGTCGCCGTAGAGGTGCCGCTCGTGGAATTCATCGAAGACCAATGTGGAAATGCCTCGCAGCTGCGGGTCGGCCAGCATCTGACGAAGAAGAATGCCTTCGGTGACGAAGAGGATTTTCGTTTCCTTTGAGGAAACATTGTCGAGGCGGATTTTGTAGCCCACCTCACCGCCCAAGCGGGCCGAACGCTCGGAGGCCACGCGGGTGGCCAGCATGCGGGCAGCCAGGCGGCGGGGTTGAAGAATGACGCAGCGGCCACCTGCGAGAATTCCACCATCGAGAAGAATCTGGGGAACCTGGGTGGATTTTCCCGAGCCTGTCGGAGCCTTCAAAATGAGACGGTTCCCGCGCCTGAGGGCGGCTACGATTTCCTCATCGAGGTCGTAGATGGGCAGTGCCTGAGACATCCCAAATTAAGGCTGTGTGGCCTTGAACAGCTCTAAAGTAATATCCCTCGCCACCGAGTGATCCACAATCGGGGCGGGATAGCCTTTGGCCAGACGCAGGCCCGGTGCGGGTGGGTCTTGGAATTTTGCGGAATCGACATCGCGGAGTTCGGGAATCCACCGCTTGATGTAAACACCCTCGGCATCGAATCGCTTCGTTTGGCTCCAGGGGTTTTGAATTCGAAAATACGGCGCAGCATCGGCACCAGTTCCAGCGCTCCACTGCCAACCTCCGTTGTTACTGGCGATCTCGCCATCCGTGAGCATCTGCATGAAATAGGACTCCCCGTGCCGCCAGTCGAGGTGGAGGTCCTTCGTTAAAAACATGGCCGTGATCATGCGGGTGCGGTTGTGCATGAACCCCGTCTCGCGGAGTTCGCGCATGGCAGCATCGACAATTGGAAATCCAGTCTCGCCATTCTTCCAACGCTCTAGATTTGCCATCTGGCCGGGCCAGACCATGCCGCGATATTTGGGGTTGAACTCGTGCTCGAGCACCTCGGGATAATTCCAGAGAATCTGCATGTAGAATTCTCGCCAGATGAGTTCGGCGATGTATTTCATCGCGCTGCCGCGACCCTTGGCATCGAAAGAATCGGCTTTTTTCAGGCACTCTTGGTGAAGTTCACGAATCGAGAGCAAACCATAGCGTAGGTCCTGCGAAAGACGGGATGTGCCACCTCCTGCGGGCAAGTCGCGGATTTCGCCATAGCGGGAAAGGCCGCCGTCCAGGAACGCCTTCATCCGGGCACGCGCCGCCTTTTCCCCCGCCTCCAGAACCCCGTCGGCAGCAGGCGGCAAATCCCAAAAGGAATTATCGGGCAGAGGCAACGAAGCCAATCCCACAGGCGTGGCAAGAGACTTGATGCGTGGAAAGACAGGCGGCTTGGGTAACTTTTCCCAGGCTTTGGAATAGGGAGTAAAAACACGAAAGGTATCGCCAGAGCCCGTTAAAACCTCGCGCCGCTCGTGAATGGCGACATCCTTGAACGGCTTGATCGCGATACCCAAGCGCTCTCCGAGTTGTTCCAATTTCTCTTCCACGAGACGCCCGTGGGGGTCCGGATCACGGTTAAAAAAAATCGCCTCGGCTCGGGTCTCGACGGCGAGTTTTTCCAACTCGGCCAGCGCGTCGCCTTGGCGAAGAATGAGGCGACTGCCGATGGCTTGAAGATTCGCATCGAGCGAGCGTAGGCAACCGCAGAGGAAGTGCTGGCGGTTCGCACCAGTCCAACGATGGTTTTTTTTCCAATCGCTCAAGATGTAAACCGGAGTGACCTGTGCGCCCGTGACTGCGGCGGCGTGGAGGGCTGTGTTGTCAGTAAGGCGAAGGTCCCGGCGGAACCAGTGGATGACGTTTTTCAAAATGCGAGAATTTTAGTCCTCATGGAGTATCACACCGAAGCACCAATGGCAAAACCCGCATCACAAACCCGCATCACCAGTTCGGAGCGAGCGGACTTGCTCGTTGATTGACATTAGGACGACTAAATGTAAAATTCACTTGCAATGTTTACTCGACCGATTTGGATGAATCGTCTGGAAAGGGCATGGCAGGAGGTGCCCTTGGTGTGGCTGGCGGGTGTGCGGCGCGCGGGCAAGACGGTGCTGGCCAAGGAATTTGGTGACTCGGAGTTCCTGAACTGCGATTTGCCGGGAGAGGTGTGGCGGTTGGAGGATCCCGAGGCGTTTTTCAAGTCGGTGCGCAAACCCCTGGTGGTTCTTGACGAAGTCCATCAGCTGCCCGACCCGAGCCGAGTTTTGAAAATTGCGACGGATGCCTTCCCGCATTTGCGCGTGCTGGCGACTGGATCTTCGACGCTTGCAGCGAGCCGGAAGTTTCGAGACACGCTCACAGGGCGGAAGCGCGTGGTGGCGCTGACTCCGGTGCTGCCCGAGGAATTGGAGGCTTTCGGCATCGCAGACATGGAAGCGCGCGTTTTGCGAGGAGGTCTACCGCCGGTCCTGCTGCGGGACGGCCCCGACTGGGAGTTTTATTCCGAATGGCTCGACTCGTATTTCGCGAGGGATGTCCAAGAGCTTTTCCATGTCGGAAAACGCGCCGAGTTTTTGCGGATGGTATCGCTGGTTCTCAGGCAGAGCGGCGGGTTGCTGGAGATCACGAGCTTGGCGAAGCACACCGGAGCGAGTCGCCCAACTGTGATGACCTGGCTCGATGTGTTGCAAATCACGCAAGTCGCCCGGATGGTGCGACCGTTTTCGGGCGGTGGTCGGCGCGAGATCATTGCTCAGCCGAAGCTCTACGCTTTCGACACAGGATTCGTGTGCCATGCACGGGGATGGGATAGTTTGCGCTCCGAGGATTTGGGGGTTCTTTGGGAGCATTTGGTCTTGGACACGCTTGTGGCCGCGCCAGCCCGCGAAATCCTCTTCTGGCGTGACAAATCCCAACGCGAAATCGACTTCGTCGTTCCCCGTTCGCGGGATGCCGTGGACGCCATCGAATGCAAATGGACTCCCTCGGCGTTCGAACCGGAAAACCTCAACACCTTCCGCGCGATTTATCCCGGCGGCCGCAATTTCGTTTGCTGTCCGAATCTCACAAAACCCTACCAACGGCATTTTGGCGATTTGCTCGTCGAGTTCATGAACGCAAAAGACCTGCGAGTTGTTGTTTAAAGAAACCGGATGGCAGCACCTGCTACCATCCGGCTCCCACCTACCCATGAAAAGGGACTACACGGGGCACTCTGCCTTGGAGCGCTCCTTTTTATTCAAGGCCCTGCGGAGTTTGTTGAGGGCAATGTTTTGAACTTGGCGGATGCGCTCGCGGGTGACACCGAATTTTTCTCCGACTTCCTCGAGTGTCTTGAGGCGCTGGCCATCAAGGCCAAAGCGGGAATTGATAATGCGGCGCTCGCGTTCGTCGAGCACATCCAAGAGATCTCCGACCTCGTCACGGAGGTCTTTGTCGCGAAGGGCTTCGTAGGGATTCATCGCGTCCTCGTCGCCGATGATGTCACCAAGGGCGGTCGAATCCTCGTCGTTAATTGGTTGATCGAGCGAGGTCGGGCGGATGGCAGCGCTTTTGAGGGCGGCGACCTTCGAGGCGCCCATGCCGACTTCCTCGGCGAGTTCCTCGTCGGTGGGTTCGCGGCCGAGTTCCTCGGTCATCTGATTGGAAACGCGGCGGAGCTTGGCGATCTTGTCCACCAGATGGACTGGCAGACGGATCGTCTTGCTCTGGTTCGCCAGGGCGCGCTTGATCGATTGCTTGATCCACCAAGCCGCATAGGTGCTGAGTTTGCCGCCTTTTTTGGGATCGAACCGTTCCACAGCCTTCATGAGGCCGATGTTGCCCTCGGAGATGAGGTCGAGGAGCGGAAGTCCAAAATTGCTGTAGTCTCGTGCGATTTTAACCACGAGACGGAGGTTCGAGCGGATCATGATCGCACGCGCCTCCTTGTCGCCGCGTTTGATGCGGCGGGCGAGTTTTACCTCCTCCTCCACGGTAATGAGCGGGTATTCGCCGATTTCGCGGAGGTAGAGTTGAAAGCCATTGTCGTTGTCTTCGAATGCCATTGTTTGTTTTTTGGTGTTACGAGTTAAAAATTGTCTGGGATACAGGGAGGTTGTTTAGGCGACCCATTGCATCCCTTATTCAGACCGCCGGGATTCGAATTTGTTCAAAAAAAAATTTCGCCCCTCTCGACTTTGCTGAAAAACTCTGAAAGGAATCGACGCGTGACCGTTCCCAAGCCAATCCATGGGGCACCCATGAGTTCCGGATCGCTAAGGCAGTGGGCTGAATCGCGCCTGCCGAGCCTTTCATTGGGAGCGTGGACTGCGGGAATCTTGGCCTTCCTCTATATCCCGATCGCCTTGCTGGTGGTGTTTTCCTTCAACGCCTCGCGACTGAACCTCCGCTGGGAGGGTTTTTCGACGCAGTGGTATTCCTCCCTGCTTACCAACAAAACTCTGCTCGCTGCATTCCAGAACAGCCTGATCGTTGCCTCTGCCACAACGGTGCTGGCCACCCTGCTTGGCACGCTGGGGGCTTGGATGCTGCACCGCTACCGGTTTCCGTTCCAACGCGCTCTCGCCCTGCTCATTTTTGTTCCAATCGTGATGCCGGAGGTCTTGATGGGAGTCAGTTTATTGGTTCTCTTTGTGCAGGTTTTAAATATCCCCCTCGGATACACGACCATCGTCATAGCCCATACGACCTTTTGTTTTCCCTTCGTGCTGGTGGGAGTGCAGGCGCGCTTGCAAGGAATCGACCCCTCGCTGGAAGAGGCGGCGATGGATCTCGGAGCCACGCCTTTCCAGGCCTTCCGGAAAGTGGTGCTGCCATACCTCATGCCTGCGGTCGTCGCTGGGGCTCTCATGTCCTTCACCTTGTCGCTGGATGAATACATCGTCAGCGTCTTCACTTCCGGTGCGCAATCGCAAACGCTTCCGCTGAAAGTCTTCGGCATGGCCAAGGTGGGTTTGAACCCGCAATTAAATGCCTTGAGCGCTATCTTCATAGCGGCAACAATCGCCTTTGCATTCGGGAGTCATTTTTTGGGAAAGAAGAAAAATCTATGAAAAAAATCACGCTGTTCCTCTTGGTCGTCGCTGCTTTGGCATGGACCAACACCGCAAGCGCCGCCCCGTCCAAAAAGCTGAATATCTACTGCTGGTCTGAATACATCCCGCAGGCGATCATCGACCAATTCGCCAAAGAGACCGGCATCAAGGTAACGGTCGAAAACTACGCTTCAAACGAGGAGATGCTCTCCAAGCTTGCCGCTGGCGGCGGGGAATACGACATCATCCAACCCAGCGAGTATGTCATCGAGGCGCTTGCCAAGGAGAAGATTCTCCACCCGATCAATCACGCAAAAATTCCCAATCTCAAAAACATCGCGCCTCAATTTCTGAACATGCCATTTGATCCGGGCAACAAGTTCAGCATTCCCTTCATGGCGGGCACGGTCGGCATTGTAGTGAACACCGACCTGGTTAATGAGGAGGTCCGGGGATTTGCGGATGTCTTTAAGCCAACCAACAAAGGAAAAATCGTCGTTCTGGATGACGCGAGGGAGATCGTCTCGTGGGCCTTTGCCACCCACGGTATCGATGTGAACCAGGTCACGGAAAAAAACCTGAACAAGGTCAAGCCGACCCTCGAGCAATGGTTGCCGCTTGTGAAAGTTTATGACTCGGACAGCCCGAAGACAGCACTCCTCAACGGCGATGTCGCGCTCGGCGTGGTCTGGGGTGGAGAGGGTGCGATTTTGTTGAACAAAAACAAAAAATTCCGATGGGTCATTCCAAGCGAGGGCACGCACCTCTTCATCGACAGTCTGGCCATTCCCAAGTCCGCAAAAAATGTCGAGAACGCCGAAGCGTTCATGAATTTCATCCTCCGCCCGGACATCAGCAAACAAATCTCGGATGAATTTCCCTACTTGAATCCGAACCTCGCCGCGAGGGAACTCATGACCAAGAAGCAACTAGAGAATCCCGCCAGTTTCCCGGCGGATGAAGAGGTGAAGAAGATGGAGATTTTCAAAGACATCGGCACTAAAGGCTCTGATGTGGAGGAACTCATCACCACGCTGAAGGCACAGTAGCATGACGGGCTTCCTCGGGAGTGGTAGCGAATCCCTGACTGCAGGCAAGCACCACCGCCGCCCGGGGTTGTGGGCATGGATTTTTGTTTTGCCGTTGGTGGCGTGGCTCCTGCTTTTCGTCGTCGCGCCTACACTCATGCTCACCGCCGTGAGCTTTGCGGAACGCGATGCCTTGGGCCGCATCGTTTGGAATTTCAGCCTTCAAAATTATGCCCGCGCCTTTGACTGGGTGTGGGTGAAAATCCTCTTGGAATCGCTCTACTACGCGTTCCTTGCCACGCTCATCTGCCTCTTGCTCGGCTATCCAGCAGCCTACTTCATAGGTCGTGCTCCCGAGCGCTGGCGGGGAATTTTACTCATGCTCGTGATGATTCCCTTTTGGACGAGTTTTCTCATCCGCACCTATGCTTGGATCGGCATTCTCAGCAAGGAGGGGATCGTAAACAGCCTGCTGGTCTCAGCGGGTATTTTTAGCGAACCGGTGGCCTTGCTCTACTCGCCTTTCGCCATTGTGCTGGGCTTGGTCTATAATTTCTTGCCTTTCATGATCCTCCCGATCTACACGAGCGTGGAGAAACTCGACAACAGCATGATCGAAGCGGCCCATGACCTTGGCGCGGGGCCTCTGCGGGCGTTTTCGCAAGTCATCATTCCCCTCACCCGTCCGGGCATTGTCGCCGGAGCGACGCTTGTTTTCGTGCCATCCATCGCCATGTTTGCCATCACCACCCTCATGGGCGGCGGAACAAATCCGAACATCGGCGAGGTTATTTTCAAACAATTCACCTCGGGGCGAAATCAACCCTTTGGTGCCGCGCTTGGCACAATCCTGCTCTTTGTTTTCATCCTCTGCCTCTGGCTCTCGAGAAGTCAGCGGGCGAAGGAGGATTGAAGCCACTACGCGGCGACTTTTTTGGCAATGTAGTCGATGACTTTTTCCAGGCCTTCCTTGATCTCCGCGCAAACTGGAATGACCTTCAATTTTGGAAAGCGGGTCTTGAAGGCTTTCAGATTCTCTGTGGATTCCGGCAGGTCCATTTTGTTGGCAATAATGCAGGCCGGCTTGGCGGTGAGAGTGGGGTCGTAGAGGCGGAGTTCCTTGCGAAGCGATTGATAGTCGTCGATCGGGTTTCGCCCCTCGCTGCCCGCCATATCGAGAACAAAGAAGAGAGTTTTGCAGCGAACAATGTGTCGCAGAAACTCGTGGCCCAGGCCGCGATTTTCATGGGCGCCTTCGATCAAACCGGGGATGTCCGCCATGGTGGAGCGACCGTATTCAGGGAGGTCGATGACACCGACCAATGGATGCAGCGTGGTGAAGGGATAAGCCGCCGTCTTGGGCTTTGCAGCGGAGAGTTCGCGGAGGAGTGTGGATTTTCCAGCATTCGGATATCCCACCAAGCCGATGTCGGCAATCGTCCGCAGCTCGAATAAAAACCAGCCCTCTTCGCCAGGATAGCCTTTGGTGACCTGACGCGGCACGCGATTCGTGGAGGACTTGAAATGCGTGTTGCCCTTTCCCCCATCCCCACCTTTGCTCAAAATGAATTCCTGCCCCGGCTCGGAGAGATCTGCGATTGGTTCCACCTCTACTTCATCCCGCTGGGACTGGCCCGCACGGTAGATCACCGTGCCGATGGGAACCTTGATGTAGTTATGCTCGGCACTCCGGCCATGCTTGTCCTTCCCCTTACCGTGCCCACCACGCTTGGAGCGGATCAATGGTTCAAAAAACAAAGCCACCAAGCTGTCCACATCATGATCAGCCACCAGAATGATGTCGCCACCCTTGCCGCCATCACCACCATCCGGGCCGCCGCGCGGGACGAACTTTTCCCGGCGAAAGCTGCAGCAACCATTACCTCCATCACCCGCTTTGGCATGCACGCGGATTTCATCAACAAATTTCATGCCCGCAAAGTGGCCGACACGCACCGACAAGTCGAACCCGAATTGGAAAAGCGCGCGGGTTTTGATGATGGAAGGCATCCAGATTGAGTGCTAAGTTGAAGCAATGAGCACGAACCCCTCGCTGGAAACTCTGCGTGATCTGGACCGGCAATACCATCTGCATCCCTTCACGAACCACCTGGAAATGCACCAACCTGGCACCCATTTGATCAAGTCCGGCGATGGATGCCACCTCATCGATGAGAACGACCGCCGTCTGCTCGACGGGCTCGCCGGCCTCTGGTGCGTGAATTTGGGCTACAATTGCACCCCCATCGTGAAGGCCGTCGAGGCCCAGATGACCAAGCTCCCCTACTACCCGTCCTTTTTCAACACCACCACCGAACCTCCAATTCGCGTTGCCGAGTTTCTGGCAAAAAAAGCCCCCGCCCGAGTGAACCGCACGGTCTTTTCCAACTCGGGATCCGAGGCGAACGAGACCGCGCTTAAGCTCATCCGCTCCTACCACAAGCTGCGCGGCCAACCTGCGAAAAAGAAGATTCTCTCCCGCACCTTCTCCTACCACGGCGTCACGCTCGCCACCTCGAGTCTTACAGGCCTCCCGACCGTCTATGAGCCGTTCGATCTACCTCTACCCGGCTTCATCCATGTCCCCGGGCCGCATCCCTATGGATATAACTCGCCGATGGATGCCGAAGCATTCGGCCGTTGGTGTCTGGAGGAAACTGCGCGCGTCATCCGCGAAGAAGGCCCTGAAACCATAGCCGCCATGTTCGTCGAGCCTATCCAAGGCGCGGGCGGCGTCATTCCGCCGCCTCCTGGCTACCTCGCCGAACTCCGCGAACTCCTCCGAAAAAATGACATCCTTTTCGTCGCCGACGAAGTCATCACCGCCTTCGGGCGTGTTGGCGACTGGTTCGCCAGCACGCTCTGGAACCTGGATCCGGACATCATCACACTGGCAAAAGGCATCACCAGCGGCCACCTCCCGCTCGGAGCCACTATGGTCAGCGACGAAATCGCCGAGACCGTCTTCAAAGGCGGCTACTTTGCCCACGGCTTCACCTACTCCGGCCACCCCACCAGCGCCGCCGCCGCCCTTGCCAATCTCGAAACGATTGAGAACCTCGGCCTGATCGAGCGCGTGCGCGACGATGTAGGCCCCTACTTTCAGAAAAGACTCCACGCCTTCGCAGACCATCCCGCCGTCGGCGAAATCCGCGGCCACATGCTCATCGGCGCCATCGAACTCCTCCCCAAAGGCGGCCGCGAAGCCATTACTCCCGCCACCTCTCTCGGCATCCCCGCTGCCGCACACATCCGCAACGAAGGCTCCATCGTCCGAGGCATCCGCAACCTCATCGCTGTGGCGCCGCCACTCATCATCACCCACGCCGAAATCGATGAGCTTTTCGCCAGCATCGAACGCGGATTGGAGAAACTCTGGGAGTGAGAAACTACCCTTTGCCACAAAAATCCGGCCAATCGCCTCTTTGACAATTCCGGCGTCTTATAGCAGGCATGAGGTATATAAGTCGAATATATAGCTCATTTTTTGGTATAATAATGAGCTATATTTAGGAGTTTATGAAATCTCGGGCTCTTGCTGCGCTATAGGAATGTCATCATCTTCCGGCTTTCGATGAAAAATGGAAACTCTTCGGTAGAAACCAATCCAACACTTCCCATCCGCACGGCCTACAGGGCGTCCTACTACGCAAACACCAGCACGCCTTCGATGCGCAGGTTGCCGCTTGTGGCGCGCGGTGCGATCACTGACGCCAGCTGCGGGTTCGTTTTTAACCAATTTTTTACCTTCCGTTCCTTTTCAAAAGGAGATCGGGCGTTTATAGGGCTCGGACGATGAAATTCATTTTGCAAATCCTCACCATTTTTCTTTTCGCATCCAGCCTGCCTGCGGGTGCCGCGATTCAAATTGGCGCCGTCTATTGCAACTCGGGCGCGCAGGCTGTTTTGGATGAACCCTCTTGGCGAGGGGCTCAACTGGCTGTGGCGGAAATCAACAAAGCCGGAGGCATTCGCGGCGAGCAGGTGGAATTGGTTCGAATCTCGGGAAACTCCAGCGCCGCCGACCTGAAAAACAATGTGGCCGCGTTTTTGGAAAAAAACCAACTCGCAGGAATGGTGGGTCTTTCGGACAGCGATCTCGCGCTTGCAGCGGCGCATCAGGCCGTGAAGCGCGGAGTTCCTTTTGTGACCTCGGGCGCATCCTCGCCGAAGCTGCCGGGCGCGCTCGGTTCCGGTTTTTACATGGCATGCTTCGGAGACAATGTTCAAGCCGCTGCGGCGGCGGAGTGGCTCGCTCAAGCAAAGGGCGCGAAGACGGCCTCCATCATCTACGATCCAGCGTTCACCTACACCCGTTTGCTGAAGTCTTATTTTTCAAAAGCCTTCCGGCGCGGTGGCGGCAAGATCACCTCCACGCTTTCCTACACTCCTGGCCAGACCCTGCTCGTCGGCCCCGCCATTCTCAAAGCAGATGCCATTTTCCTGGCCACGGGATCGGCGGCGGACGCCATGCCGGTGATCCGTCAACTCCGCTCCATGGGCTTTCCAGGCCCCATCATGGGCGGTGACAGTTATGACAATCCCCCCGCTTGGATTAACAATCCCGCCGCACGAGATGTTTTCTTCACCACCCATGTCTTTCCGACAACCCACAAGGCATCGGCGGCCTTTGTGCGCAATTACAAAAAGGCGTTTCGCATCGACCCCGATTCGTTTTCAGCGCTGGGATACGACGCCACACGAGCCCTGCTTGCAGGTATCGAAAAATCCAAGGACGCGAATCCAAAAAATGTCCGCGCGGCGCTGGCGTCCGGCATTCATATCGACGGGCTGACCGGCCCGATCTTCCTTAATAAATCCCAGCGCATTCCCAAAAAGCCTGTCGCCTTGGTCGATGCCTTGGAATCCGACAATCAGAAGTTGCAAATCACGCCGGCCTTCGTCCCGGCACCTTAATTCTGTGAATCCGCGTTGGATCGGTTAAATCGAGTCATGGTCAAAATATTGCTCGTTGAGGACAACGAAATGAACCGCGACATGCTCTCGCGGCGTTTGGCGAAACGGGGATTCGAAGTCGTCATGGCGGTGGATGGCGCAGAGGGGGTGTCCATGGCCCGCTCGGCGGCTCCTGATCTGATTCTGATGGATATGAGCCTGCCTGTCATGGATGGGTGGACGGCAACACGGGCGTTGAAGGCGGATGCCGCGACGCGGGGCATTCCGGTGATCGGTCTCACAGCGCACGCCATGGCCGGCGACCGCGAGAAATGTCTGGAAGCGGGATGCGACGAGTATGACACGAAGCCGGTGGATTTCCCCCGCTTACTGGAAAAAATACAAGTCCAGTTGGACAAAAAAACGGGCGCTTGAATTCTGAACCCCACATTCCCCCGGACGCGGTTGCGCAGTTGCGCCACGACCTTCGGACTCCGGTCAACCACATCATCGGCTACAGCGAGATGTTACTTGAAGACGCGGAGGAGACCGCCAACGAATCAAGCGCTGCGGATCTCAAAAAAATCCGCTCCGCCGCGCAGGAGTTGCTTGGGTTAATCAACACAAGGCTGGTAGCGGGCGGACTTGAAGAGACCCCGAAATCAGCGGACGCCTCGTCGTTGAAGTTTGACGATTTCAAGCGGGCGGAAAGAACTTTTCACGGCCGGGTGCTTGCGGTGGATGACAACCGCGAGAATCTCGATGTTCTGGCGCGCCGTCTGACCCGGCATGGTCTGGAGGTCGAGACTGCAGAGAGCGGTTTGGCCGCGCTCGATGCGATCCGTTCGGCGTCTTTCGATCTGGTGCTCCTCGATGTGATGATGCCGGAGGTCGATGGCTACACGGTGCTGCGAGAACTGAAATCTGATGCACAGACGCGGGATATTCCAGTGATCATGATCTCGGCATTGGATGAATTGGAGAGCGTGGTGCGGTGTATCGAGGCGGGCGCGGAGGATTATCTGCCAAAGCCATTCAATCCGACGCTGCTCGAAGCCCGCATCGGCGCATGCCTGGAAAAGAAGGCCCTCAGAGATGCCGAGCAGGGGCATTTGCGCAAAATCGAAGAGACCCAACGCCGCCTCGACAAGGAACTCGCCGAGGCGGCCGCTTATGTGAGATCGATCCTGCCCGAACCACTGAAATCCCCGCTCCCGGTGCACTGGAAATACCGTCCCTCGAGCGAGCTTGCGGGCGATTCCTTCGGCTATCATTGGATCGATGCGGAGCATTTTGCGATTTACCTGCTGGATGTCTGCGGGCACGGCGTCGGCGCGTGTCTTCTCTCAGTTTCGGCCATCCATGTCTTGCGCTCGGGTTCGCTCCCGGGAGTTGATTTCAAGAATCCCGGCAAGGTTCTTACGGCGTTGAACAATGCATTTCCGATGGAGAAGCAGAACAACCTCTACTTCACTCTTTGGTATGGCGTATATCACGCCCCGAGCCGCACTTTAAGCTATGCCAGCGGCGGACACCCTCCCGCGCTTCTCCTCGAAAAAGATGGCGCCGGAGCCTTCCAATCACAACGCCTGAGCTCGAATGGCATGATCATTGGAGTGATGGAGGACATGACTTTCACCACGCAAAAGCAGCGCATTTCGAATGATGCCCGCCTTTTTGTGATCTGCGATGGATGCTACGAAATCCGCGATGCATCGGGCGAGATGGCGGATTACAATGCCTTCGAGACATTCATGATGGCGAACGCCGCCGGGCGAGATTCGCTTGGGGCTCTCGAGCAGTGGGCCCTTGAAAAACAGGGCGGGAGCACCCTCGATGACGATTTTTCCATCATGGAAATTCAATTCCCAGCATGACGGAGCAGCACTCGATTCGCATTGGCAATTCGATGGCGGAAGTCGCATCCGCACTCGATCAGGCCGAAGACTGGCTTGGCGAAATGAACGCCCCGCAAAAAGCGCATTATTTCGTGAGCCTAGCCATCGAGGAGTTGGCCACGAACTGGATCAAATACGGGTGTCAGAATGCCGACGCGCACTTTATGATATTTCATTTGTCGCTCTGCGGCGACCGCGTGAGCCTGCAGGCAAGCGATGATGGATTCCCCTTCAACCCGTTGGATTCTTCCGAGCCTTCGACCGCACTGCCTCTGGAGGAGCGCGCAATTGGAGGCCTTGGCATTCTTCTCTTGCGAAAAATGGCGGATCACATGAGCTATGAGCACCGTGATGGGTCCAATATCCTGACTCTCGAAAAAAACTGCCCGACATCAGACCATGAGCAAACTTGACATCCGAATCCGCTCGAAGCCTCACACTGGTTCATTCCGCGAAGCAATCATGACGCTCAGCGGTTCGTTGAACGCGGCGACTGCCCCGAAATTTGAAAAGGAACTGACATCGCTCCTCGCAACCAAGCCGCAGCGGATCATTCTCGAAACCGCTTCTCTTGAGCATATCCATGGCGAGGCCCTTGAAACCTTGGTCAACGCCCACAAGGAACAAACCAGCCACCAAGGAGAGTTTCTCATCATTAACAAACACCATGTCGTCGAATCCATTCATATCGAGCAAACCGAGGTCGATGGTGTTCAGATTGTGAAACTCAGCGGACACCTTGACATTCGCGGCGTTGGCCGTGTCGAAGCCGAATTTCTGCGGCTCTTTGAAGTCCCCTCCCCTCAGGTGGCGGTTGATTTTTCGACGGCCGACTCCCTGTCATCCCTCGGCATTCGCATGCTGCTCCAAGGGATAAAAAATGCATCCGCACGAGGTGGACGAATCCTTATTTTGAACCCCACACCGCCTGTTTCCAGCGCCTTGGAAATGGCAGGCCTTGGACAATTCATCGCCCGTGGTGATGAGCACGATATCGTCGCGGGACTTCGCCAATGAGCAACGAAAACGGCACCACTGCGACTGGAGGGGGGCATTTTTGGAAATCGCTGCTGCGCTTTGGCATGGCGCGTCAGTTGCAGTTTTTCGTTGCGCTTGCAGCGATTGTTGCCGTCGGGATCACGACTTGGACAAACTACCGGCTTGCCCGAGCGGAGTTGCTGAAGTCGGCTAATGAAAGGGCGATCTCCGAGGTGACCGACTCCGCCCGCGAGTTGGATGATTTGTTTTTGCGCATCGGCATGCTGCCGCGGGCCATTGCCACTCTGCAGGAGGCCTATGGAAACAAGCCCGATCCCGAGATGACGAATTTCCTGCGCGAACTCATGGCGCGCACGCCGCCAGAGGATGTCTATGGCCTCTACATCGCCTACGAGAAGGTGGACTTGTTTCTGGCCTTCCACCGCAAATACTGGCCGTCCCCCACCCCGCTGGAATACGACTACCGCGCCCCAGGCCAAGAATGGTATCAGGGGCCGAAAACCTCGAAGGCTCTTTTTTTCACCGAGCCATACTTCGACGAAGGTGCCGGAAATACCAGCATGGTGAGCCTCACAGCTCCGGTTGTTGGCAAGGACAACGAGTTCCTCGGCGTGGCCGGGGCGGATATCTCGCTTGAGCAAGTCCAGCGCATGGTCAACCGCATCCGCATCCGTTTCCAATCACTCAACAGCGGGGAAAAAAACGAGGAGCAGCTTGCCTATCTCGTGAGCCGCAGTGGACGCATTATCGCCCATCCCGAGCCCACGCTCATGTTGAGGAAGGATTTTCCCGGAGCGAATCTCTCAACTCTTCCAGCGGGAAAAGAAATCGCCCGGCAGGCGGAAGGAACGACGACGTTCGAGAGCGGCGACCGCACCATGCGCGTTTATTGGGCAACCGCGCCTCTTGCCGGTTGGAAACTCGTGCTCGTCGTTCCAGAGGCCATCATCCTAGAGCCTGTAGTGCAAATGGCATGGCAGACGCTCCAGATCGGGCTAGGCGGCGTTTTACTGGCGGTCGTTCTTGCCACCTTCGTTGCAAGGCGCTTTTCCCGGCCGGTCCTTCGCCTCCGTGCCGCATCCTCGGCCTTGCAGGAAGGCGAATTTAAAAATCTCCAACTCTCCAACCTCGTCCGCAGGAAGGATGAACTGGGCGACCTCGCCCGCACATTTGAAACGATGGCGGAGCGGATCAGGGACAGGGAACAAAAGCTCGCCGAGTGGAACTTGAACCTGGAATCCACCGTCGCCGAGCGCACTTCGGAACTCGCCCAGGCCGTCAAACTAGCCGAGTCGGCAAACCGCACAAAAAGCGCCTTCCTCGCCAACATGAGCCACGAACTCCGCACTCCGATGAACGCGATCATCGGCTACAGCGAAATGCTGGCGGAAGAGGCTGTGGAAGTCGGCCAAGAGGGCTTTGTGCCCGACCTGCAAAAAATCCAAAGCGCCGGCAAGCACCTGCTCGAACTGATCAACGATGTGCTCGACCTCTCGAAAATCGAGTCCGGCAAGATGACCCTTTACTGCGAAAACATCGATATCGCCGGGATGATCCGCGACATCGAATCGACCATGCTTCCAGCCGTGCAAAAAAACGGCAACACGCTCACCGTGGAAATGCCCGATGACATCGGTGTCATGCACAGCGACCTGACCAAAATCCGCCAAACCCTCTTCAACCTTCTCAGCAACGCCGCCAAATTCACCAAAGCAGGAAAAATCCAGATTACCGTCGGCACCCACTTGTATAGGCGTCGACAATTCATCACCTTCGCCATCTCGGACACAGGCATCGGCATCAAGCCAGCCCAACTGGAAAGGCTCTTCGAGCCATTCACCCAGGCGGATGAATCGACGACACGCAAATACGGCGGCACAGGACTCGGACTCGCGATCAGCCGCCGGTTTTGCAGAATGCTGGGCGGCGATATCGAAGCCCAAAGCAAATTGCGCAAGGGTTCCACATTCACCGTCACCCTCCCCCGCAAGACAAAAAAGCCCAAGGCTGAGAAAACCTCGGAGGCTTAATGCGAGCGCATCGTCCCAAGGGAGATGACATGTAGCCGACAGGCGGCGTGATTTACGCCATCCTGTCGACTTCATATGAAACAAGACGCAGTAAACCAAAAGTCCGAGGCTCCGGCCAAGGAAATCATCAAAATAAAGTTCGGTCT
>JBIIUB010000059.1:0-17403 GCA_044340205.1 Terrimicrobiaceae bacterium | reverse complement strand
TTCGTGCTGAGTCCCTCGCGGAACCCGCCTTGGCTTTCACTACGGTTGCTGTCACTACTTCCGGTCATTTCTTTCTATTTCATTTTTTTTCCTGACTTGTTCATGCCCATGCCGGGCACACTAGGGCGTGGCCTCCGGACGCGCCGCAAAGACGGCGTGAACACACCCCTCCCACGCTCCTTAAAACTTAATTCTTAAAACTTAAAACTTCCATGCGCCTCCGCAAAAAAGATGTCCAAACCGTGGAAATGCAGATGGGACCCATGATCGACATGGTCTTTCTCCTGCTTGTTTTTTTCATGGTGTCGGCCAAGCCGGTCAAACAGGAGAGCGACATCAACATCGGGCTCCCCGGCACCGTCGCCCAGGAGGAGGCACTTGAAATCCCGGACGAGCAACGCATCCAAATTCAACCGAACGGGCAGGTTGTGCTCAATGACCAACCGATGGACTCCCCCGCGAGCGGCGAGATGCCCGCCCTGCTCTCGACGCTGAAGCGCTTCAAGGAATCCGCTGACTCCAACAAAACCGAGGCTCTCATCACAATCGATGCGGATGACGCCGCCAACCACGAGCGCATCGTCCAAGTGCTCAATGCCTGTGCGCAGGCAAAAATCACCGGCGTCACCTTCGCCGATGCCGGAGAGGAGGAGTAACATGGCCGCCATTGAATCATTTCTCTCCGAAAGCGCCGCAGCCAAGAAACGCCGCTGGGCCATGCTCACCTCAATTCTCATCGGAGTCATCCTCCTTCACCTCGCAGCCGGCGTGGTTGCGGGCATCTTCGTCGTCGCAAAATACATATTCCCCCCACCCGCGAATTTCGTCGTCCAACGCGACATCCGCCTGCCAGCAAAAAAGCGCGAACACAAAATGAACATGGCCGCGCTCGACGCCATCGCACCGAAACCAACCTTCAACGACAAACTCCAAAGCAGCCGCCCGACTGCTTTTTCCCTGCCCGCAGTGCCCGACCTGCCACTCGACCAGATGCTGCCACTGGACCCGTCCCAAATCATCGCCGATCAAATCTCCTCCCTCAGCACAAGCGAGGCGATGGGCGCGGGTGCAGGCTCCGCCGCCACCGGCAGCGGTGGATTTGGAAAAGGAATGAGTTTCCTTGGCATCCAATCCGACGGCCAACGCGTCCTTCTCATGTTCGATGTCTCGACCTCCGTCAAAACCAAGGCCGAAAAAGCAGGCGTTCCCCTCACGAAAATCAAACTCGAAACCATCGAACTCATCAAAAAACTCCCGATCACCTCCCGCTTCGGAATCATCCAATTCTCGCGAAACTACAAACCCTTCAGCGAGGAAATCGTCCCCGCCACCAACTCCAACCGCGACGCCGCCATCGCCTGGGTCGAAAACGAATGGGTGGAATCCGGCATGATCCCCTCCTCCGGCAAAGGCATCTCGAGCCCAAACGGCGTCGTTGGAGTCCTCGAACTCGCCGCCAAAATGAAGCCCGATGTCGTCTTCCTCATCTCCGACGGCAGCTTCCAATCCTCACTCCACCCGCAAGGCATCCCGTGGACCGATTTCAAAAAAGCCTCCGACTCCGTCAAGGACGCCTCCGACGAAGCCTGCCGCTTCAACTTCATCACCTTCGAAGCCTCCGAAGAAGACACCAAAGAACTCAAACGCATCTCCAACCGCAACGGCGGAAAAACCATCGAACTCAAAAAATAACCGCGCGCAACCAACACTCCGTCCCGCTCGAATTACGACCAAAAATTTGGACGATCGTCCAAATTTTTGGTCTTTTGGTTTTATAATTCTATTCTTTGGAATGCTTTCTCAATTTCAGCGTTTGGGTAAGGAGCGGAAGATGGGCGATATCCTTGGGACGGCGTATGTGTTTCTTGCTGGCAATGATTCTTGCGAGCGGCAGGACGCGAATTTGTCGGCCCAGCCAATCCAGCACCTCGGCTCGTTCATACTCGTCGGCGAAGGTTTTCAATCCATCGACGCGGTAGAGAAAATTCACCAGAGTGTCATCGTCCAGAGCCACAACGGTGCGGGCGAGAATCTCGGCACCAAGTTTTTTTGCGATATCAAGAGCTTTGACATAACGGCGCTCGGGCAGTTCCAGCCAGATATCGGTATCCAAGGTTGTCGCTGGAACGCCTTGGAGTATGGCTGCCGTCATTCCGGCGAATTGAAACCGAATGCCTTCCTCTGCGAGCGCGTCAACAAGCCGAGCGAGCGCAGATGGGCTTGGTGCATCTCCCATCTTTCGTCGGGCGTCGCGGCGAGGCTTCGCGCGAACAGGATTCTTTCGTGCTCGCTGAGACCGGGCACTTTTTTCAGAAGCCTTTCCATGCTCTGGCGTTTTTTTTTCACCTCAAAAAAGCTACGCTTCTGGAATCGGTGAGTCAACGGATCGGGCGAACTTTCGGCTTTTTTAATCTAAACTAAGCGCGCGAGTTCCTTGGGCAGCGGGCAGGTGAATACCATGTCCTTACCGCTCACAGGGTGTGGAAACCTCAGCGCGCTCGAGTGTAGGCCCAGACGCTTCGCGGGATTGCTCTTCGCTCCGTATTTTTGATCCCCGATGATCGGGCAGCCAGCTTCGGCGAGTTGCACGCGGATCTGGTGGCGGCGGCCGGTTTCCAAGGTCAACTCGACCAGCGAGCGATTTGGAATCGATGCCAACACACGGAAGTGGGTCACCGCATGGCGGGTGTTTTCGCTACGAGCGACACTGAAAACCTTGTAGGGATTGGTCTCATCCAGGTCGGACTCAAAAATACCCGAGCCCCCGCGCAGGCGGCCTTCCACGACGGCTTCGTAGCGTTTCTCCGCATCGTCCCAGCGGGATTGCAGGATTTCCTTCGACTCGGGAGTCTTGGCAAAAACCATGAGGCCCGAGGTCTCCTTGTCCAGACGGTGCACGATCCATACTCGTGCGCGAGCCATCGGGTTGCCACTGCGCACATGATCGGTGAGCTGATGGTAGGCCGTGCGTTCCTGCTCCGCCTCGCTGGCAATGCTGAGCAGGTTCGGCGGCTTGTCGATGACGATGATGTCGGCATCCTCAAAAAACACACGAATGCCCGAGCCGACCAGAGAGCGAGGCGCGGCATAGCGATCATTCCGCACCGCAACAACATCCCCGGGCTCGAGCGGATGGTTGAACTGCGAGATCGGACGCCCATTCACCGTGATCGCCTGAAATTTCAGCCAAGTGCGAATCTGCTTCTTCTTAAGATCCGGCCAAGCCTCGAAACAATACGCCAACAACTCGGCAGGACTGGAAACTGTGGAAGGCTTGGGCATCGAGAGGAGCGTAGCAAAGCCGCATGCGTTGGGAAAAAGGATTCTTGCAGATGCAACCGAAGGCGATCTGTAGGCTTGTTTATTTTCATACTACACTTCCCTCAAAGCTGCCAGAGCACAAAACTGTTTCATGCTGGAGTTTAGACCTCTTAAAATACTAACCGCTCAGAGAAACATCATCCCGCTTGATCCAAGTTTCAGGCACGGAAGGTGCAGACCCGCTCCCGAACACTAACCGAAAAAACGGCCTGAACGACGGCCTGCCGCCAAACGCCGCTTCGCGTTTGAAGCTTTAGACCTCGCGGCGGCAAGTTGTCACCTGGGCCAAGTTGCTTACTTCCGCTCTAATCGGATTAGTAGCGGATTTATGCAAATGTAGGTTCAGCGCGTGCAAAGAGGGATTTACGCCATCAGCAGTTCTCGCCACACATGCTGCTTTCCATACGAAGAGGCGTGCCGAGAATTTCAAAAATGATATCCAAGACCCAGAATTACCTATTTTATGCTTCAAGAGCCTTATTTATTCCGAACTAGATGGAAACTTTCCAGACAAGGAACGCAGTTTTGTTGCAAGGTATTGGCGATCAGAAAAAACATCCTGCTCAACCATTCTGCGAATATACGGTGTTTTGATTTTATATTGCGGGTTTGACATATCTTGGTTCAAAAGATTTTGAAGCATGTTTTGAAAAGTTAGCCATTTCTTATTAAAATCAATTTGCTTTTGTGGCGCGCGTAATTTATTTATAGAGGAGCTATATAAGATATTTACAGAACTATTGAAATCTGGTGGAATTTCAAAAAGGCTCATTTGTTCATTTCCATGGTTTATGTATGGAGCTTGTGCAGCTCTGGCGATGTTTAAGGATCTTTCGTTCATCGCATGGAGAGCACCACAATCCTTAAGAAACTGCTCCCAAGTAATGCTTTGGAAATCACTGATATTATCTATTCGGAAGGCGAAATTTCTTACCACTCGTTCGAAGCGGTCACTCACGCGAACAATATGTAACTGACCATTAAAAAAAATCTGCTCCACATCAAATTTGTTATTCGTGGTTTGAATTTTACGAACTGCATAGGCTATTGCGCCGATTACCTTGCCCGTTCGGGAGTTAACAACCGCACCACCTGACATTCCTTGTTTCAGTTCGCCAATACACCGTAATTCGAGTCGCTCTGGACCTGTTGCATCGATCTTTCCATCCAACACGACCAGAGTATGTTCAGCTTCAGGATTTCCCAGCACGAAAATATCCTGACCGCTCTTGGGTGGTTCATCGGAGATTAAAAGTGGTTCCAAATCTGTCTTTACTGGTATAAGCGCTATATCCCGCGCTTCGGAAAGCAAAAGTGATGGGCTAACTTGTAGGGTATCGCCTGATGTAGTTTTGATTTTAGGGAGAGGAGAAGCCGCTAGCTGTTTTTGAAAAACATCATATGAAGTTCGCAATCGGGATAAGTGAGAAATCCGCCCAATGCCAGAGCGATAATCTCGAGGCCCCTCAGACCAAATTAACTGAGACTCAGTAGTTGCCTCACCCTCTAAAACGTGTATGTTTGTTAATATATATTTCTGCCCTTTAAATTCGACTAAAAATCCAGTCGCGCCGGCCGCCCGGTCGGCTTGATTATATTCGATCGTCACTGTGACAGACTCAACACGGTGCTTGAGATCGTTGATATTCAACGAAAATTCTTGTTCAGGTATATTTTTAACTTCCTCTTGATGAGTTATTTTTTGGTTTTCTAAAAAAGTCGAGACATTTTTAGGGAGGACTTTGAGATCTGGAAGTTGCACCGTTTCACCCTCATGGAAACTAATTTCCTGCAAGCCTGAATCATCGCGATAGGTGACAATTAGCATTTTAAGTTTTCCGGGCGCTGGATCTTCACTAAATTTTTGATTTGCCACAGTAATCTCTGATGATCCGTTAGTTATTTTTTCCTTAACGACTGCGGTTACATCAAAAAATTGACCAGCAACCCCATACCGAGCCTGAATAACATCCTTAGCAAAAACACTTTCCATATTTATTGCACTCGTGACCAATACAAGAAGCAGCACACTTTGTGAACGAAATACTAATTTCATAAAATTAAAAACTATACCGGCAATAGTCTGCTAAAAGCAGATGGAAATTGCCAAGCATAAAGTAAAAAACTTTTTGCGTCTTTTTTAGGCGTTTTTTAGGGTGGCGTCTTCCTTTTGGAATGCATTTTAGCCGATGAGATATAGAGGGCCTCACTTGCACTCGCGGGTCATTTCTTTGAGGACGAGGTCGAGGGGGCTGCCGGTTTGGGGGGCGAATTGCTGGCGCATGATTTCGACGGTGCGGAGGGCGCGGGATTTTTGGCCTTTTTCGATGAGGGCGCTGACGAAGGGGAGGCCGACTTCTTTTACGAAATTGCCGCCGCCTGTTTTTCCGATGGTGCGGAGTTGGGAGTGGAAGACGAGGGCGGCTTGGTCGATGCCTTCGGTGGCGAGGGCCTCGCGGACGCGGGAGGCGGCGGCTTCGCAGCTGAGATCCGCGCGCTTGCCGAGGTTTTGGGAAAGGATGCGCTGCTCGGCTGCTGTGGCCTGGGCGGAATTTCCGCTCTGGCGCAGCAGGGCGGCGACGGCTTTTTGATGGACGACTTTGGAGTCGGGGTCGCGGGAGAGGGCTTTGGCGGCCTGTTCGTGGACGCGGATGCGGCGCTCGAGGGGTGCGCCGGATGTCTCCAGAAACTCGGTCCATCGCATCCAAGCGTCGGGATTTTGCGGGCAGGTGCGTGTGGCATTTTCAAGCGCGGCGGCGGCGCGGGCGGTGTCGCCGGACTTCAAAAAGATGCGTGCCATGGCGAGGTCGTTGGTTGAGGCGAGGAATGCGGGGGTGCTGCGGAAGCGGGCGGCGAGCTGGCGGAGGTCGTGGTCGCTCACGGGTTCCCATGTGCGGGGATCGAAGGCGATGCCGGTGACGAGGTTCTGCTCGGGGTCGCGGCCGCAATCGAGTTCCCATTTGTTTGGAGCGCCCATGTATCCGAACCAGGCGTGGCCGCCGTTGCTGCCCTGGCCATTGAAGAGAACGGTGGGAAGCCCGAGTGCCTTGCCGGTGTAGGCGGCGAAGTAGGCTTGGTCGATGCAGATGCCGCCGTTTTTTTGGATGGCGGCGAAGGTGTAGGGGCTCTGGGTCCAAAAGAAGCGACCTTGTTTGATGCGGTCTTCGCGGTAGCGGATCGATCTGAAGGCACGGCCGAAGACTCCGACATGGAACGAAATTTTTTCTTGGGCCCAGGCGGTCTCAGAGGGTGGCAGGAAGGCATCAACGACGAAGGTGAGTTGCCCTGCGGTGAAGCGGCGCAGGTTGAGGAGGAGGCGACCGCGCTCATTGGCATCGACCCAGCGGCGGAATTGCTCTGCAGGGGATGGAATGTCCTTTGGCACCAGATCGGGACGGACCTGCTGGTGGGGCCAGTGGGGAGGCAGCGCGGAGTCGTTCACCACGGCGATGGCGATGGCCAGGTCGGCATATTCGCGCCATTTCGAGGGATGTGCCTCATGGATGGAGCGGAGATTTTTCAAGACGAGCGGGGCGAAATCTCGAGAGTCCCATGTAGAGAGGAAGGACCGAAGAATCTCGGGATCGGACATGATCGCGGAGGCGAGCGATGTGTCGGCAATGTCGCCGAGTTGACCGGTTGTGGTGGGTGCGCCAGGCGGGAGAAGCTTTTCGGAAACGGCCTGGCGCACATTCGACGCGGCGGTCAATGCGGCGACCTCGTCCGGGCGTAGCGTTGCGGCATCCGGTGGAGGCACGACTCCCGGCGGACAGAGGATGATTTCACCCGATCCGGTTCGACGGAGGAAGTGGCGCTGCACGAGAGAGCGCTCCTCGGATGCGACATCCTTCGAAAGCAGATCGCACCAGCGCCAGAGGTCCATCCATTGAACAAATGCTGGATTCTTTGCGGAGGAGGCGTTTTTTTCAGGGCTGTAGGCGAGGGTCAGTGCGCTCTCGAGTTCCTGGAGCGATGCGGCGAATCCCTGCTCGAGGACTTTCCGGCGATCCTCGGCCGTGGGCGACACTGCGGGATCGAAGGCGCTGGCGGCAGGAATCGCGAAAAGGGCGGAAAAAGCTGCCAGAAGGAGGGCCTGCGTAACTCGGCGGGTCGGGATTTTTAAAGGATCAAACACGCTTGGGCGCCGGGGCCGTGGACGCCTTGAATGAGGATGCCTTCGACATCGGCGGTTTTCGAGGGGCCGGTGACCCAAATGAGGTTCGGGTCGTCGGGCATGACGGCGAGGGCATCGGCGATAGTGCGGTGGATTTCGGCGCGGCTTACGAGCGCGATATGGTGCCACGGGGCGAGGGCTGCGAGGCGGTCGGGGGTCGATTCGTCGCTGAGAATGATGGTGCCGGATTCCGCAATCGCTCCGGCGGAGGGCGTGAAGGCGGCGTCGATCTCATTGACCCGGGCGCGGGTGTATTCGGAAGTGACTTCGCAGAATTCCGAGCAGAGCGAGGCCAAGCGGGTAAGTGGCGCAGGGATGTAAACCACGCGGACGCCTTGGCTGCGCAGCCAAGCGGCGCAGGACTCCATGTCGGTGAAACATTTCGTGCCAGTGGCCTCAGCTCGTTTCTGAAAGAGGGCGATGGAATCTGTCTCGGCAGTGAGCCACTGCGGTTCGGCGGCTTCTTTTGAAAAGACAGGACGCGGTGTGCGCTCGGGCAAGGGCGCGAGGGCTGCACGGACGCTGGAAAGGATTTGTTCGCGGGCGGTGCTCATTTTTTGCGGCGGTCTTTCATCCAAGAGCGGAATTCACCGCCACGCCACTCGGGGAGCGTGCGGGTTTTCAGCCAGGGTTGCAGGTAGGGAAGCGGAAGTTTTTCCAGCGGGACGAGGTTCATGACCTTGTTGCTCTTCATGGCGAAACGCCAGAGCATGGGGCTGGATGCCAGCTTGGCGAAGGCACCCATGGGCGGCGTGCCGGGCGAAGGAGCGTGTTCCTCGTGTCCGCGATTGCGGAGCTTGAGAAGCAGGTCGGGAATCGGGATATCCACCGGGCAAACTTCATTGCAGGCGCCGCAGAGGCTGGAGGCTTTAGGCAGATCGGCGAGTTGTTTGAAGTTTTTGCCAGCGAGGAGGGGCGAGAGAACGGCTCCCACGGGGCCTGGATAAACGCTGCGGTAGGCGTGACCGGAGGCTTGGCGGTAAACGGGGCACACATTCAAACAGGCTCCGCAGCGGATGCAGCGCAGGATTTCGCGGCAGTCGGAAGCGAGAATTTCCGAGCGTTGGTTGTCCACGAAAATGACATGCATTTCTTGTGGGCCAGAGGGCCGGTCGGTGCGGGCGGGGCCATTGATGAACTCGGTGTAAACAGTGAGTTGCTGGCCCGTGGCGGAGCGGCCGAGAAGGTTCAGAAGAACGGCGAGTTCGGCATCCGAGGGGATGACTTTTTCGATTCCCACGAGGGCGATGTGGATTTTCGGCGCGGCGAGGCAGAAGCGGGAATTGCCTTCATTGGTCACCAGCACGAGGCGACCACTCTCGGCGGAGACGAAGTTCGCGCCGGTGATGCCGGCATCCGCTTGAAGGTATTTGTCCCGCATGAAAACACGGGCGCGGCGGGTGATTGTTTCCGGGTCGTCGTTGTAGTCGCCGAGGCCTTCGCGCTCGAAGCTCTTCGCGATATCGCGGCGGTTTTTGTGGATGATCGGCTTGACGATGTGGCTGGGATGGTCGCCATCGATCTGAATGATGTATTCGCCGAGGTCGGTCTCGACGGATTCGATACCAACGGAGCCAAGGTGGTCGTTCAAGTGGATCTCCTCGGAGATCATGCTCTTCGATTTGACGACTTTTTTGGCACCAGCTTTCTGAAGAATATCGGATACGGCGCGGCAGGCGTCATCAGCTGTGACAGCGTAGTGAACATGCGCGCCCTGGCGTTTGAGGCTTTGCTCGGCCTGCTCGAGGTAGGTATCGAGATGCTCGATCGCGTGCTGGCGGATCTGACCGGCGAGGCGGCGGAGATCGTCGGGGGCGGAGTAGTCCGTGCCGAGAACACTATAACGCTTCTCGGTGCCGGCGGCGCTGTTGCTGCGGACGGCCTGTTGAACGCCCCGGTCGAGGCGGCGGGCGAAGAGTTCGACTTTTTGTTCAGCCATGACGGTGGAGGGCGGTTTGGAGGATTTGAACGAAGTGGAGTGTTTTGACCGGTTGTCCGCCGCGATCGGCCAAGCCGCCGAGGTGCATCAGGCAGCTCATGTCTCCGGAGACTATAAAGTCAGGATTGCCCGCTGTCATGTGCTCAAGTTTCAAACAGCCCATGGACGACGAAACATGCGGGAAGCTCACCGAAAATGTGCCACCGAAGCCGCAGCACTGCTCGGCCTCACCGAATGGAATGACCTCGAGACCATCGATGGATTGGAGGAGCTTCAAGGCCGCGTCGCCACTGCCGGTGCCGCGTGTGTGGCAGGCGCGGTGAAAGGCGATGCGGGCTGGAAAACGGCCAGGCCATTTTTCGATGCCAAGACCATTGACGAGAAAATCAGCAAGCTCCCAAGTGCGATTGGCCAGTTTTTGCACAGTTGGAAGGTCTTTTTCCTTCTCGAACTCCAGCGGTGCACCGTGAAAGAGCATTGCGGCACAGGAACCGGACGGCACGATGACTGGTTTGTCGCCTTCGAACACGCGAGTCGTGTGTCGCATGACCTCGCGCGAGGCCGGCCAGTCGCCGCAATTGAAGGCTGGTTGGCCGCAGCAGGTCTGGTTCTCCGGGAATTCGACTTCGCAGCCAGCGTGTTCAAGCACCTCGACGGTCGCTTTTGCCACACTGTCGAAAAAAGCATCGCAGAGGCAAGTGGCCATGAGCTGAACGGTGCGGCCGGTGGGGCGGGAGGGGCTTTGTGTCATGAAAGTGCGGATTGGATTTGAAGGAAACGCTGGGCTTTCTCAGACCATGTTACGCTGCGAACAGGTTCGTGGATTTGAGGATTGCAGGAATTGCGCAAAATTTCGCGCCCCTCGGCGAGGGATTTGATTTCGCCGGTGGCGATGAGTTGGGCGATAATGTTGCCGGATGCCGTGGCCTCGACGGGGCCGGCTTCCACTCGCAGCCCAGTGGCATCGGCGGTCATCTGGTTGAGCAAGGCGTTGCGGCAGCCTCCCCCCACGACCTGCAGGGTGTCGGGAAGATCCGGGATCATGTTTTTCAACCGCTGGATCATGAGGCTGTATTTGACGGCAAGGCTCTCGAGAATGATGCGAATCATTTCAGCCTTGGTTGTGGGAGCCGGTTGGTTGGTTTTTTTAATCCAGTCCAAAATCGCCTTTGGCATATCGCAGGGCTTGCCAAATTCCGGCGCATCGGGGTCGATCAATGCTGCGACTTTCGCGTTTCGAGCCATCTCAACCATTTCGCCATACTCCATGGCGCTGCCTTCCTCGGCCCAGACGCGGCGGCACTCCTGGAGGAGCCACATACCCGAGATATTTGTCAGAAAGCGAGTGGTGCCTTCGAGGCCTTGCTCGTTTGAGAATTTCGTATCGAAAGCGGCTTTGTGCAGGACTGGAGCGGGGAGTTCGATTCCCAAAAGCGACCAGGTGCCGGAGCTTAAAAAGAGGGGATTCGAGCGCGATGGCACGCCGGCTACAGCCGACGCCGTGTCGTGGCTTCCGCAAGTGGAGACTTTGACGCCTCGCAGACCAGTAGCGGATGCGAGCGCCTCGGTGAGTTCGCCAAGGATGACGCCCGGTTCGGTGACTTTTCCCAAAATGCGAGCAGGAATTCCCAGCATCTCGGCCAACTCGACATCCCATTCAGCCGTGCCCGCACGGAGGAGTCCCGAAGTGCTGGCGATAGTGCGCTCGATCGCACGCACGCCACACAGCCGGTAATTCAGGTAATCCGGCATGAAAAGAAGGCTCTGCGCTTGTTTCAATGCCTGCGGCGTGAGCCTGGACTCCGCCATGAGCTGGTAGATCGTATTAAAAAACAGAGGCTGAATCCCCGTGCGACTCCAGATTTTTTCTTCACCAACGAGACGGGCGGCTTCCGGAATCATGCCATCCGTGCGCGAATCGCGATACATCCAAGGCTCATTGAGAGCCATACCCTCGGATCCGATCAATGCATAGTCGACGCCCCAAGTATCAACCGCCACGGAAACGATATCTCCCCCGAAGCGCTTGGCGGCATCTGCGAGGCCGTTGGTTATTTCTTTAAAAAGCCCCTCGGCGTCCCAATGCCAACCATCGGCTGTTTCCAAGCCGCTGTTCGGAAATCGTGCGCCTTCTTCGATCTCGAGACGCGATCCATCGAAATGGCCGGCCATAACGCGACCGCCCGAGGCACCGAGATCAACAGCCAGAAAGGTTTTGCGGGCGGCGCTCATTTTGCCACCTCCAAGCGAACCCCCTGCGAAACGACGGCGTCGCGCACATCATCCTGCGGGGGAAAATCAGTGATCCAAAAATCCACATCGGAATTCTTGGCGAAGAAAAAACTCGAGGACAAGCCGGCTTTTGTGTGGTCGGCCAAAAGAACCACCTCCGAAGCGCGCAAAACAACCTGCCGTTTGAGTTGAGCCTGCTCCTCGGTGGCGTCGCTGAGCCCGAGCGCGGGGTCTAATCCACGGCAGGAAATAAAAGCCGTGTCGATGCGGTTCATTTCAAGGCCCTGCAAGGCCGCCCAGCCAGTGCAGGAGAGGGATGACTGAGCCATGCGACCGCCGAGAAGGCAGACCGTGATGTTCGTTTTTTCCGTCAGCGAGAGGGCGGCTTGAAGGGAATTTGTAATTACGGTGAGAGGCTTATCCGGAAGCACTGCCGCGAGCTGGAGAACGGTCGTGCTGGCATCAAAATAAACCGTGCTTCCTTCGACCACACGCTCCAAGGCAGCGCGTGCTATGCGTGCTTTGGCAGAGGCATTCTGCGCCATGCGCTCGCGCATTGGAAACTCCCGGCGGCTCACATCCAAACGCAACGCCCCGCCGTGCGTTCGCACAAGCTGGCCGTCGGTTTCCAACCGCTCGAAATCGCGCCGGACGGTTTCTTCGGTAACGCCGAGTTCGGCGGCGACCTCAACAGTCCGCACACTGCCTCGGGCGTTGAGGCATTCGATCAATTTTCGGTGTCGTTCCAGAGCAAGCATTGGTTTTTTCTTTGTTTAGCAGATTTTTTATTCGACAAACAATAAAAAACAAACATAAACAAAACCGATGCCAACAACAAACCCCACCCCAACCACCATGAAACATGTCACGATGCACTGGAATCCCGCCGACCCCGTCGCGCCGAATTCCGTGGAAGAACTCATTCACCGCTCGAATTGCCTCGGCACCGACCAGCGGATCACCAACACCGGCGGCGGCAACACCTCGTCAAAGATTTTCGAAAAAGACCCGCTGACCGGCGAGATGGTCGAAGTAATGTGGGTGAAAGGCTCCGGCGGCGACCTGCGGACCTCGAAGAAAGAAAACTTCTCTTCCCTCTACCAATCCAAACTCCTCGACCTCCAGCGCGTGTATGCAGCCCGCGCCGAGAAGGGCCTGAAGTCGCCCGCCGAAGACGAAATGGTCGGCATGTTCTCGCACTGCACCTTCAACCTGAATCCCCGCCCCTCCTCGATCGACACGCCGCTCCACAGCTTCATCCCGCACGCCCATGTGGACCACACGCACCCGAACGCCGCCATTTCCGTGGCCGCCTGCGCCAAGAGTATCGAGGTGACGAAGGAAATCTACGGCGACGAGGTGGTGCACATTCCTTGGATGCGCCCCGGCTTCGAACTCGGGCTCGCCATGCAGGAAGCCTGCAAAAAACACCCGCAAGCCAAAGGCTTCATCATGGGCCAGCACGGCCTCATCAACTGGGGAAAAACCGGCCGCGAGTGCTATGAACTCACTCTGGAGCTGATCGAAAAAGCCGCCGAGCACATTGAGAAAAAGCAGACCGAACGCGGTGGCGAAGCCGCCATCTTCGGCGGAGCCGTCCAAGCCGCCCTGCCCGAGGAAAAACGCCGCGAGGTCTTTGCCGCCCTGCTTCCATGGCTTCGCGGTCAAGTAAGCCAAAAGAAACGCTTCATCGCCACAATCCAAGACGACGAAAAAATCCTGCGCTTTGTGAACTCAAAGGACGCCCCGCGCCTTGCGGAGCTTGGCACCAGCTGCCCCGACCATTTTCTTCGCACTAAGATCAAGCCACTCTACATCGGCACTGCGCCGAAGGCGGACACGCCCGTTGAGGAGATCGTCGCCTCGCTAAAAACACAACTCGCCGCCGGTCTCGAGAAATACCGCGCCGACTATGCCGCGTATTACAATGCCTGCAAGCGGGCCGATTCTCCCGCCATGCGCGACCCGAATCCCACCGTCATTCTCATCGCCGGCCTCGGCATGGTGGCGTTTGGAAAAGACAAATCGGAATCCCGCGTCACAGCGGAATTCTACAACTGCGCGGTCGAAGTCATGCGCGGCGCCGAGGCTATCGGCGGTTACATTTCACTCCCGGCTCAAGAAGCCTTCGATATCGAATACTGGGCTCTTGAGGAGGCTAAACTCCGCCGCATGCCCGCTGACAAGGAACTCGCGGGCCGTGTTGTCATAGTGATCGGTGCCGGCAGCGGCATCGGCCGCGAAACCGCCCTGCGCCTTGTTCGCGAGGGTGCGCACATCGTTTGCGTCGATCTCAATCAAGCTGCGGCGCAAGCCACGGCGGATGAAATCCTCGCCAAAACCGGACTCGGAATCGGTGTTGCCGGAACCGGCATCTCAGGCTGCGGATCGGCCATCGGCCTGCAGGCGGATGTCACCAAGCGCGAAAGCATCCGCGCCATGCTGAATCAGGTCATCCTCGCCTACGGTGGATTCGATTCGATAGCCGTCACAGCCGGCATTTTTGTGCCGAGCGACACGAGCGGTCACATCCCCGACGACAAGTGGGCACTCACCTTCAATATCAATGTCACCGGCAGCTACCTCGTTGCCGACGAGGCCTCGAAGGACTTCAAAGCCCAAGGCCTGCGCGGTTCGATGGTTCTCACAACGAGTGCCAACGCCGCCGTCGCCAAAAAAGGCAGCGTCGCCTACGACACCTCAAAGGCCGCCGCGAACCACCTCGTTCGCGAACTCGCGATGGAACTCGCCCCGCTCGTGCGCGTCAACGGTGTTGCCCCGGCCACCGTCGTTCAAGGCAGCGCCATGTTCCCGCGCGACCGCGTCATCGGCTCGCTCGCAAAATACGGCATTCCCTACACGGACGACGAAGCCACCGACTCACTCACGACCAAGCTCGCGCAGTTCTACGCCGACCGCACACTCACCCGCTCGCCGATCACCCCGGCCGACCAGGCGGAAGCCTACTTCCTCCTCATCGCCGACCGACTGTCCAAAACAACCGGACAGATCGTGACGGTGGATGGCGGCTTGCACGAAGCGTTCCTGCGTTAATCCCAAGGAAAAATCTCAACCCGAAAAGGCAGGGCAGCGGTGCCCTGCCTTTTTCGCATCCCGATGATCAGTGTGGCGCACCTGCACGCGGTTGCGTTAGTTTTTAAAAATAATCATGTCTAAACCTGCCAAGCTTCCCTTCCCGCAACTAGTGCGGGCCTTTTGGAGTCCGTATCTGCGTTTGCTCGGATACATGAAGCCCTACAGGAAGCGGTTTTTTCTGGGCATTCTCTTTGGCGTGCTCGCTGGCATCGTGAGTGGATCGTTGACACTGGTCATCCTGAAGGCCGGGGAATCCATCGGCGTCAAAGTCGACAAATCAGCCCTTGTGCCGGGGGCTATCTCGAACGACGGCCCTGGTATCGAGGGGGTGATCTGGATAAGCCTGCTCATCCCGCTGGTTATGGTTCTGCGCGGTCTTTTTTCCTACCTGAATGTCTATTATCTTGCGTGGGTCAGCCTGCGTGTTCTGCGCGACATCCGCACCCAGCTTTTCTCTCATCTGATGTCGCAGTCGCTCGATTTTTTTAATCGGGAAAAGGCCGGCAAGCTCATGTCGCGGGTCATGAGTGACACACGCGTCACGCAGAACGCCCTGACCTCGATTTCGGGTGATATCATCAAGGATCCGATTGCTATCCTCACGCAAGTTGGCGTGCTTGTGGCGATCGATTGGAAGTTCAGCCTGACCACGCTGGTGCTTTTTCCGCTCTGTATTGTTCCCGTCGTTTTCTTTGGACGCAAAGTTCGCTTGGCGGGCAAGGCCGAGGAAAAAGAAGCGGCGCAAATGTCGATCATCCTCCAAGAAACTTTTGCAGGCGTCAGGGTCATCAAAAGCTTTGCCCGCGAGGACTACCAGACCGCGCAATTTGCGAAGTCCAGCGACACCCAATGCCGCAATAGCCTTCGAGTTCGCAGAAGTTCCGACATCGTCCAGCCCCTCATCGAATCCGTCGCAGCCTTCGGGGTCGTTTTGGCCATGATCTATGTCTACTATTACGACATCAGCTTCATCAAATTCGCCGCCCTATGCGGGGGGATTTTCATGCTCTACAACCCCGTGAAAAATCTCAGCCGCATTCCGATGCTTATGCAAAAGTCGATGGTCTCGGCAGAGAATGTTTTTTCTCTCATGAGCATGACGCCAAGTATCACGGACAAGCCTGGAGCCAAGGTTCTCACGCATTGCGAGGGCCGAATCGACTTGGAAAATGTGAGCTTCGATTACGGCACGGACAAAGCCGCCGTTCAAAATGTGACCCTCCATATCGAGCAGGGAAAAAAATACGCACTGGTTGGCGCGAGCGGCGCAGGCAAAAGCACCATCCTCTCGCTCATCATGCGATTCTACGATCCCCAAAACGGCGTGGTGCGTCTCGACGGCACTGACCTGCGCGATCTCGCTCAGCACTCCCTCCGCGAGCAGGTCGGCATGGTTACGCAGGAGACATTTTTGTTCCATGACACGATTTTTGAAAACATCCGCTACGGACGGCTCGATGCGACCAAGGACGAAGTCATCGCCGCCGCGAAATCCGCCTTCGCCCACGACTTTATCCTGGCACAGCCGGATGGTTACGAGACCGTCGTCGGTGACAAGGGCTGCATGCTGAGCGGTGGGCAGCAGCAACGCCTTGCCATCGCCCGCGCCCTGCTCAAGAATGCACCCGTGCTTCTCCTCGACGAGGCCACATCCGCACTCGACTCCGAAAGCGAGCGCATGGTGCAGGCCGCTCTGGAGCGCCTCTCCGAAGGCCGCACCGTCGTTGCAATCGCCCACCGCCTCTCGACGATTCTCAAATCTGACTGCATCGTCGTCATGGACCACGGCCGTATCGCAGCCACCGGCCGCCATGAGGAACTCCTCGCGAAATCCGACCTCTATCGCAGCCTCTACGAACTCCAATTCCATCACAGCGAGGGCCCTGTGCCTTCACTCACCGTGTAATGAACCTCCAAGCTTGGATGCGACCCGAGCACCTCGCTCCGGGCGACACCAAAAGCCTGCATGGCGATTGGAGTGGACTGGAATTGCACACAATCCGCTCGACGGACGATCCGTTTTTCGAAACCGCCTTCGGAACGCTCTGGAAGGAATTCGGCACAGCAGGCGAGATGGAGCAGGCCAGTGTCATTGCCGAGCGAATGAAATGGCACCCCTCGCAAATGCACGACGAAGCCGCCCTGCTTTATGCCATGCAACTCATCACCCGCAACGGCGAGTTTGTCGCAGTGAGGGACCACACGGCCATCCTCCTCGAAAACGAACCCGGTGCCGTCGTGCACCTCTCGCATAATCTGGTTGCCCCAGCATGGAGGCGCAGCGGGATTGCGGGTTGGATGCGCGCCCTGCCCGTCTCAACCGCGCGCGAGGCACTCGCAGCGGCAGGCCGTCCGATTGATGCTCCGGTCACGTTGGTCGGCGAGATGGAGCATTTCAACCCCAGCCACGCCGCAACAGAAATCCGCCTCACCGCTTATGAGAAGGCCGGATACAAAATGGTAGACCCCTCGCTCGTAGACTACCGGCAACCGGACTTCCGCGACCCGCGAATCATCGACAAGGAAAACGGCCCGAAACCCATCCCCCTCTGCCTCATGCTGCGCCGCATCGGCAGGGAGCAGGAGGAATTTGTCAGCGGCGCCGAGGTGTGCCAGGTCGTCAACGCCCTCTATAAAATGT
>JBIIUB010000138.1:0-4618 GCA_044340205.1 Terrimicrobiaceae bacterium | reverse complement strand
TGCCGACGAGAAACACCATGGTCGTGCCATGCATGGTGAAGCTCTGATTGAAAACATCCGGCGGGAGGAATTGGTTGTTGGGAAATGCCAACTGGATGCGCATGAGCGCCGCAAGGAAGCCGGCGATGACGAAGAAAAGCAGACCCGCCCCGATATACATGAGGCCGAGTTTTTTGTGGTCTACCGTAAAGACCAGTTGCTGGAAGACGCGGGTCAGCGAACCCGTTTCCTCCCCTACCCTCACGGGTTCAGGCATGCGGTAGTTCTCGTCGATGATGGTTTCTTGAGACATGGTTCTTGTGGGCGGCTACTTGAGAGTTTGAAGGTAGGCCACGAGCGAGTCGAGTTGCTGAGGCGAGAGTTTCATATCCGGCATGTAGCAACCGGGCTTAAGGGAGTCTGGATCATGGAGCCAAGTGTGTAGGTTCTCCGGTGTGTTGGCGGCGACGCCTGCGCCAAGCGTTTGGCGGATTGCAAATTTCGTGAGATCCGGACCAAAAACGCCCTCGGCTGGAGTCGAGTCGATTTTGTGGCAGGATACACAAGAGAGGTCGTAAAAATCCTTCTTCCCCTGAATGGCAATCGCATCCTTCGGCTCGGCTGGGAGCTGCTGTTGATTTTCCACCCATTTCTGGAAATCCTCCGGAGTCTGAACAATGACGCGCAGAAGCATGTTGGCGTGTTGGGTGCCGCAATATTCGGCGCAATTCCCGAGGAAGACGCCGGTTTTGAAAGGCTCGATCCAAGTCTGGTTGACGCGGTTCGGGACGAGGTCGGTTTTTCCTGCGAGTTGAGGCACCCAGAAGCTGTGAATGACATCCGCCGATTCGAGTGTGATGTGCGTGGGGCGCTGTTTTCCATCCTTGCTGCTCACTGGCACATGGATTTCGTTGGCTGTGATGATTCCGAGGTCGGGGTATTGGATTTCCCACCACCATTGGTGGCCGATGAGGCGGATTTTCAAGGCATCCTCCGGCATGTGCTGGTCTTGAATTTCCACGATCGAGCGGGCGGAAACGAGGACAAGGACGAAAACGATCAAGCAGGGGATGACCGTCCAGGCCATTTCGATATTGTAGCTGCCGTAAACCTGCGGAGGCTCTTCGAGATGGTCTTCCGGTCCACGCGGGCGGAATTTGATGAGGACATAAGCCAGCACGGCCATGACCACGATAAAAATGCCAAAGCATATGAGGAGCACGAGGTGGGTAGGCTCGAGGAGCAACTCGGCGGGACGCGAGAGCGGTTGGAATATGTCTGCGACCCGATGAATCTCAGGAATCGGGGAAGCCTGCGATTCAGCTGCGAAAGAGGCTGCGCCCGGTGCGAAGAGCAAAAATGCAGCTGTCGCAGTGGAAATGAAAGGTTTTAGAAAACCAGAAATGTAAGACCTGATCGGCGACACGTCGGCCATCCAAAATGGGAACGCCGGATGTTGGAAGATTTTTTTTAGAAAAAATTCGTAACATTTCGTCGCGCGCCGACTGCCGGGGCATCGTCTCGTAGGCGGACGCCGCTTCGCGGCTGAGATTTGGGTCATGCCGGAGGATGACCCTCCCGTTGGTTCCGACAGCGCGGCGCTTTATTTCAGGGTTTGAGGATGGCGAAGGTTTTTTGGCCGCCGCGCTCGAGGAGGAGCAATATGCCGCGATCGTTGTTCATGCCCTCCAAGATGGTTTCGAAATCCTTCTTGCTGTGAATGGGGCGCCCACCCGCCTCGGTGATGATGTCCCCGCGCTCCACGCCGGCAGCGGCTGCGGGGCTCATGGGAGCGACTTCTGTCACGAGAACTCCACCGCTGGATTTGCGTTGGATTTTCATTTCCTGAAGAAGCGCCGGAGTGGCATCGCTCACGGTCAAGCCAGGGCCGACGGGGAGTTCGCCGGCATTGGGCTTCGGAGCTGGAGCTGGACGGGAATTCTTGACTGGCGGGCGTATCGAGGCTCGCACGAATTTGTCAGGTTGCTCGCCGGTTTGGACTATGACACGGAGCGTGCGGCCCTTTCGCCAGACTTCGAGTTCCACGGACTGGCCGATTTTTTTACCAAGAATCTCGCGCTGGAGGTCGGCCGAAACGCTTACGGACTTGCCGTCCACTTTGGTGATGACATCCCCTGGGATGAGATCGCTGCGCTGGGCTGGCGCGCCTGGCTCGATACCGCGCAGGACGACGCCTTGGTCGATGCCGGGGAAGAGCTGGCGGAGTTGGGTGTCCTCTTCAAGGCTGGCAATGGAAATGCCCAACCAAGGACGGCTCACATGGCCTTTGTTCATGAGCTGATCGGCGATGTTTTTTGCGGTGTTGATAGGAATGGCAAAGCCGACTCCGCGATTGATGCCGCTGATGAGAGTGTTGATGCCCACGACGCGTCCATCAATGTCGCAGAGCGGGCCGCCGCTGTTTCCGGGATTGATCGAAGTGTCGGTCTGGATGAATTCGTCGTAATAGCCGCCGAGGGCGAGTGTGCGGCCTTTGGCGCTGATGATGCCCGAGGTGAAGGTGTAGGGCAGCTCCATGGGCGTTCCGATGGCGAAGGCGAGTTCACCCACGCGAACAGCATCGCTGTCGCCGAGGGAGGCCACATTAAGATTCGGTGCGTTGATTTTGATCACGGCGATGTCGCTTCGCTCGTCGGCACCGATGATTTCGGCGTCGAAGCGGCGTCCATCGCGGAGCTTCACGCGGATCGCGCTGGCGTCAGCGACGACATGGTTGTTTGTAATGATGTGCCCGTCTTTGGTGAAGATGAAGCCCGAGCCTATATTCGGCGGGGTGTCGGGGTTGGCGTTCGTCTCGGGAACCACGCGGTAAGGTGCACCATTCGGGCCTCGGAAAAAGAATTCCAACCCGCCAGGCAGGCCGGATACGGGGTTTTCTCCAGCTTGCTTGGCCTCGATCACGACCACCGAGGGGGCTGCTTTTTCAAAAACAGCCGCAAAGGAATCGCTCAACTGCCGCAGGGCGGATGGCGCGGATGCCACTTGCGGAACAACAGGCTCTGCGGCCCAGGCGGTGACCACCGGGAGACAGAGCAACGGAATAAGCCATGTCTTTTTCATGCGGCCGAAAAATACATCCGCTTCAATTGAATTCAAGTGGGGTGCGCCAATTTTTTTCGACAAAAAAGCGAACCGGGGTCACCGGTTCGCTTTCATGTTCAAGGCGTGTGTAATTTTTTATTCGTCTTCGGCGACCACTTCCACCACTTCGTCGGCTTTGCGAGAGAGTCGGTTTGAAAGAATGAAGAAGCTCGGGACCCAAAGACCGATGAAGATGCCGAAACGCTCGCCGTAGGCGCGGTTCTCGCGGGCTGCGGTGAACCATGTGGCGACTGACGCAATGATCGAGATAAAGCCAAGATAGAGGCAAACATCTGATAGAAGGCGGAGATTTTCGCGATTGTAGCTATCGCGAGCGGGTTTGAGGAATTTGTTGAGATTTGAGGTATCCATAGGCGGGAACTCTGTTTCCAGCGCCTTGCCGTGTCAAGGGATTTGGGCTTAGTTGATCGCCCCATGAAAAAAATCACCATCGGCCTTGTCATCGTGGCCATCCTGATCCTTGGCGGCGTTGTGCTCTTCAAACGCTCCGGAGGCGAGTCTCAAGCTGCAGCCTTGGCCCCAGAGGACACCGTTGTTTTTGTAAATATCCCGAACATCCCGCAAACCGGTTTTCGGTGGATTGGAACAGCTCTGGCACAAATCGCGGCCGATCCGGAGATGCAGGCCTTTCTCGAGCTGCCGCTGAAAAACCTGAAGGAATCGCCATCCACCGTCGAGGCCAGTGGAGTGCTGGTCGGACTCAAGCCTGGGAATATTTTCCTTGCTGCAACGCATTCTGAAGCCGGCGACGCCCAAGCTTTGCTCGGCTTCCAATTCTGGGGAAATCGCAAGGACTACGACAACGCGATAGCCCGTCTGCGAAAAGAACTGCCTGCCCCCGACCAGACGCCTGAGAAGCAATCCCACAACGGCCTTGAGATTCTTGCGACACGCCACGGCGATCTCACGCTTTACACCGCTGCCGCTGGACGATGGGGATTCCTCTCCACGAATCTGGAGCAAATAAAAATCGCTCTCGACCGGGCAACCGGGAATTCGCCGATGACTTCCCTAAAGACGAATCCGCGCTTTGTGAAAGTCATCGCCCAACTCCCAGCAGATCCGGAGTTGCTGTTTTTTTTCGAGCCTGAAAAGGCGGTGGATTCTCTGCTCTCCGTTGGCCGATCAGTTGGCGCGGACCAAATCCCTTCACAGATCGAGGAACTCAAGTCAGCCGAAGCTGTCGGCGGCATCCTCAAGATTGATGGACGCCTGCAGCGCGATGCCATTTTTGTGCTGCGTCCATCGCGCCCGGATTCGCTGCCCAAGCTAGCCCATCCTGCCATGGCGCTTACATCCAAAGATACGACGGTGTTTTTTGATTTTGTTCTGAATTTCGCCGCATTGCCGAGTTTGGTGGAAGGACTCTCCGAGGCGTATCCAAGAATCGGCGTCCTTGCTGGGCCCTTGGCGGAAGCGGCGGCGGAGATTTACGGCCCCGAGTGCGCGCTCGTCGCAAACTGGCCAGATGGCAACATGACGCCGACACCTCTGCTGGCCGTGACGGTCAAGGATG
>JBIIUB010000058.1:0-17477 GCA_044340205.1 Terrimicrobiaceae bacterium | reverse complement strand
AAAAACGCAGGGCGGCCGTTTCAGGTATCTTTCAGTTCAAGGACGATAGGGTTTGTAGATGCGGTCGAAGACTCCGCCATCGTTGAAGTGGTCCTTTTGAGCCTTCCGCCAACCTCCGAAGTCCTCGATCGTCACGAGTTCGATCTTCGGGAATTTCGCCGAATACTTCGCAGCAGCGGCAGCATCACGCGGCCGATAGTAATGCCGGCCAATGATGTCCTGCGCCTCCGGCGTGTAGAGGAACTCCAGATAAGCCTGCGCGACTTCTCGGGTGCCCTTGCGGTCCACCACCTTGTCCACCAAGGCGACAGGCGGCTCGGCAAGAACACTCAACGACGGGGCGATGATCTCATACTGGCCGGGATACTGCTTCTGGATAAGATGCGCCTCGTTTTCCCAAGAGAGGAAAACATCCCCCATGCGCCGCTCGGTGAAGGTGATCGTCGATCCCCGGGCACCGGTGTCGAGCACGGGGACATTCGAATACAACTTCGAAACAAATTCCCTCCCCTTCTGCTCATCGCCTCCATTTTGGCGGAGGGCGTAGGCATAGGCTGCGAGGTAGTTCCAACGCGCACCGCCGGAGGTTTTAGGGTTTGGAGTGATGACCTTCACATCGTCGCGCGTGAGATCGTTCCAGTCCTTCACCCCTTTCGGATTGCCCTTGCGGACGACAAAAACAATCGTCGAGGTGTAGGGCGAGCTGTTGTCTGGAAGGCGCGCCTGCCAGTTTTTTGGCAAAAGCCCGGCTTGATCCGAGATGGCATCGATATCGTATGCCAGCGCGAGAGTTGCCACATCCGCCTCGAGCCCGTCCACGATGGAGCGGGATTGTTTACCCGAGCCTCCATGGGATTGGTCGATAGCTATGGAATCGCCCGTTTTTGCCGCCCATTGCTTGGCGAATGCCTTGTTGATGTCGCTGTAGAGTTCGCGCGTGGGATCGTAGGACACATTGAGGATGGCTTGGTTGGCTGCTTGAAGTCCGGTCGTGCCGGCGATTGCGGCAAGGACCGCGAGTTGAGTTATTTTTTTCATAGTGATTAGAAGTAGGCTTGGAATTGTGTGGTGATGGCGTTGGCATCCGGGCGATTGCCGTCATTTGCCGCTCCGCCGATGAAGCTGGTGTAGTCGTATTGCAGTGTGACCTTGGCGTTGTCGTTCAGGATCCAGTTCAGACCGGCTCCAAATGTGGTCGAGCGCTCGGCCTGCGTGTTGGGGTCGGCGTAGATCGGGAAGGCGTTGGAATCCACGGTCAACTGCCCGACGCGCGCCGCGAGCTGAAGCGCCCCCCACCCTCCGGTGGATGGACTGAACTTCCGGCGCGGCGAGATGGCGCGGAACGAGTTGTCCTCACCTGTGAGCATGTAGGATGCTGCGATCTGCCAACCGAAATTGGTCAGGTCAGCGCTGTATTCGCGGGTTGTTGTGGAGTTGGAAGTGGTGCTAAAACTACCGATCCGAGTCCTCCCATCCAGGCCTACAACATTGGTTCTCCTAGTGACCGCCGTTGTGGTGCTCTGAGTGCCGCTTACGCCGACTGTGGACCACGCCGCTTCAGCGTAAAGTCCGAAGGGTCCCCAGAAATACTGGAGGTTTGGCACGAATCGCACTTGCTCGCCCGGATCGGCTGATGTGGCATTCACGGTTGAAGAGCGGTATCTAAAGAACCCTTGCTGATTGGCTGTGGCATAAGTGCCGAGACCATTCAGTTGGGGCGCATAAGTGACACCGGCACCGGCGGTGAGTTTTTTCAAAGGAACGAAGCTCGTCTTGGCAAAGGGAGTCAGAGCCAAGCGCGCCTCAAAGTCCTTGGTGTTCTGCCCGGGTATGGAAACATTCCCGCTTCCGCCATCCGGCGCGCCATTGAAGAGGCCCGTGTAATACTCGGCCAGGCCATCACCCACATTGCCCCAGAGCATCGCACCCACCACGCGGTTCGGGACGATGTAGGTGGTGGTGATGAGATCTGTGAACCAGCGGGCGTGTGCGGATTGCCAGCGCTCGATGCCGATCGGGCTCTTCATTTTACCGACGCGCAGCTGGAGCCAATCGTAGCCCTTCGCGCCCACATAGGCATCCTGCACGGTCGTGCTGGTGGTGTTGTCCACGCCGTTTGCTTGGAAATCGGTCTGCAGTTTCCAATCGAAGTTTTTGAATGCCGTGCCTTCGAGATTCAGACGCGCACGACGAATCAGAAAGGTGGATGTGGCATCCGGCGTGTTGATGAATGTCCGCAACTGGGGTTGAATGAGGCCGCCAATCTTGAATTTGAACGCCCCCTCGTCGGTGACGGTCGTGGTTTCGACAGGTATGCCGTCAGGCCCCACCTCGGTGCGGGTTGTGCGAATGCCAGGACTCGAGAAATTCAGCCCCTTCGAGTCCAGAGTCACCACCGGCAGCTTCTCCAGCTTTTCTTTCAGGGCGTCATCGTTCGTTGATGCCTTCTGCCCTGTCTCCAAGGCCGCGACTTTTGCCTCCAGCGCCTTGAGTTGGGCGCGCAAGGAGGCGAGATCGTCCTGACCGTAAAGCGCACCCGTTTGAAAGGTGCTCAAAGCCAGAATTCCAAGAATCCCCTGCGAGACTCTTCGGCTGGTAGCCGAAAACTTCGCCGGATGTTTTATTATTGTTTTAGTCATTTTATAGTTTCTGAAAAAACCAATGAACTCCTCCTCGCGGGGACGCTAATGGCGGTATCTTTATAAGCCTCCTGATGTCAGGTCGGATGAATTTCTTTCAGCACCGGAACCCGTAAGACGGACACGGCGCGTTTGACGAATCTCGGTGACACGAGACTCATGCACAACAACCTCAACAACACCGAAACGAATTCCCCGGATGGCCTGTAAAATCTCCCGCTCGGGTAAAATCGCAGTTGAGGAATTGTCTCGTGTTGACGCGTTCATTTGTTGATTGGATTGGTAGTCTTTTATTATACCAACCAAATCAGTCAACAATTTTTTGAAAAAAATTTTTTCTTCTCACGCAAGAGTCCACAGAACGCTCGCAAGGATCGGATAGTCCGTATCGGCGAGCCGCACTATTTGTCCCGCATTCCGGACACTGGAGGCGGCGCGTCCGCAGCACCCTCGCCGCACGGGGTGACTATTGCAGAGCCCCGAAGAAATCTGGAGCTGACACATTTCCCAAAAACCAAGATTTAATCCGGCGAAAGCCTCTCACGGAGACACCAAGACACGGAGAAAAGTTCTCGGCCGGAATGCCAACATCCCCGTCGGCATCAGCAATTCCAAGCGATGACTCTACGGCAAGACCGCGAAAACAAATGCGTCAGAATCCGGAACCGCTCCATTTTCCCCTTCTCCCAATCGCTGCGCGGCTCTTCCTCATTTTAGCCATCGGCTATCCGTCCACCTAATTTTATGCGTTCAGCTTCAAAAAATCCCCAGGCTTCATAATTTCAAGACCGTAGAAGCCAGCCCCCATCAAGGGGCCAAAATCCCGCTTGTCCAGCGTCAGAAGCGCATCGGCAAACGCAAGCGCCGTGAAAAGAACAGGCCTGTCTTTTGCTGGCGCAAAGACAACTGGCCAATCGACCACATATTGGTCTCGCACCATCCGCAAATCGGATTCCAAACGACGCCAGCCGGCCACGGCTTGCTTTCCCAGCGATCCAATGTTGGCCCTCACCTCGCCACTGGCCAAAAGTGTCCACCCCTCAATTTATGAATATCAAAAATTCGCCTGGAGGCTCCAGAATCACGCCCACAAGCAGCCAAGATTACGCTGGCGTCGAGAAACACCCTCACCGGTCTCGGGTCATTTCGCGCAAATCCGCCTCATCCTCATCCATCCAAGCGTTCATCTCTTCGGCGGAAAAAATCCTCGGCACCATGAGCGGCGGACCGTCCATACGCAACTTTTCCAGCAGGAAACCAAAAAGCTCCCTCTGCTGCTCCGAGGGTAACATCTCTGCAGCTTTTTCGATTTCCAAAAGAGTGCTCGTCGATGAATCAATTGAATTTCATCCCTATTGCCTGTCAAGAATTTCGCCACTCCATTCTACATCCTGTATCTTCGAGCTCCAAAATCCTGACGCAAAATGAAAGGAAATGCCGCCTACCCCCCAGTTTATGGCCCACATGCCTTTCTTTGACCCTCAGCGGCGAGTGCCTCGGCCTGACGGCCGGGGATCTGGTCAAGACTGGCTTTTTAGATTTGAAAATCCGCTTCTGAGAGCGCGGCTCCGAGCGGGATGGCGAAAGGAAGCGGGAGTCCGTCTTGGCGGAGTTTTTTGAGGGAGACCTCGGTGACCTGGGCGAGCGTGTAGCGGTCGAGAATATTTGCGATGGCGTTGCGCACATCGAGCATGAGGAGGCGCAGGCCGCAATGCTCCTCGTCGGGACAGGAGCATTTGGTGTAGGCCGTGTGGCTCACGCATCCGATCGGCGCGAGAGGGCCGTCGATGAGCCTCACGACCTCGCCCATGGAAATATTCTCGGGAGGCTTGGCGAAGAAGAAGCCGCCGTGCTTGCCACGCTTGCCATCCACAATGCCGGCCTCGCGCAACTGCGCAAAAATCTGCTCCAAAAACGGGAGGGGAATTTTTTCCCGCGCGGAAATTTCCTTGAGAGGCATCAACTCCCTCCCGGCCTCACGGGCGAGGACCATGTCGATCAAGGCGCGCAGGGCGTATTCTCCGCGTTTGGTCAGTTTCATGGGCGCGCCGGAGAGTCGTGGGATGCTTGAGGAACAGGCATGATGGGATTTTATAAGGGGCGTTTTTTTGAAATGAAAGACACGAATCGGCGGCGGGCGCGTATTAGGTTAAACCTAATGATTTCTTTATTTCTTCATCATTCCCGAATGGAGAAAAACCAGTCAGTGTGGCGGCCATGATGTTATTTCCATTTGCCGAGTATTGGTGGTTCTACGCTTCCTTCATTGTTTTCGTCTTGTTCGTGCTCGCCCTCGATCTGGGTGTCTTCCACCGCCAAGCACACGAGGTGAAATTCCGCGAGGCGCTGACCTGGAGTATCGTTTGGGTGGCCTTGGCCGTGGTATTCGGTCTCGCATTCCATGAATTCGCGATCTACCGCCTCCAGAATTGCGAGCGGTTGCTGGCGATCCCGGGATTCAACCCGCTTGAGGCGGCCCAGCGAAGCACGCTGCAATTTTTCACCGGCTATATCGTCGAGAAGGCTCTGTCGGTGGATAACATTTTTGTGTTTGTGGTGATCTTCACCTACTTCAACATTCCGAGCAAATACCAGCACCGGGTCCTCTTCTACGGCATTATCGGTGCGCTGATTTTCCGCTGCATCTTTATCGCAATGGGCTCGATTTTGATCCAATACTATTGGGTCGTCATCCTCTTCGGCGTATTCCTTATCGTAACAGGCATCAAGGTGCTGCTCGCCCCCGAGAAACCCGTTGAACCCGAGAAGAATCCAGTCTTGAAGCTTCTCAAGAAATTCCTACCCGTCAGCCCACAGCTTGATGGCCAGAAATTCTTCACCCGCCACAATGGTGTCCGCATGGCCACCCCGCTTTTCGTGGCGCTCATTTTAGTCGAAATCTCGGATATCGTCTTCGCTGTGGACAGCGTTCCGGCCATTTTCGCCATCACCAAGGAACCGCTTATCGTATTCACCTCAAATATCTTCGCCATCCTCGGACTTCGAGCCATGTTCTTCCTCCTGGCCGGCATCGTGCACAAGTTCCGCTTCCTGAAATACGGACTCGGCTTGGTTCTGGTCTTCGTCGGTCTCAAAATGGTGTGGCTCAACCAAGTCTTCGGCGGCCATTTCCCGATCGGATGGTCCCTCGCCATCATCTCGACGCTCATCGGCGGCTCGATTCTGGTCTCCTTCCTGGTGCCAGCGAAGAAGCACTGAGGCGGAGGTTTTAATACTTGATTATAAAAGAGCTCCTTCCGGTTAGAGTGCGAATAGTTTTGGGACTATCCATCCAAGCCAGATGGATAGGAGGATCAGAGCGGCAATATTGAGGAGGAACCCTGCCCGCATCATTTGCGGCAGGGTGACATGCCCACTTCCGTAAACGATGGCATTGGGCGGAGTTGAGACAGGCAGCATGAATCCGCAACTGCTGGCAAGCGTGACAGCCATGCAAAGTGCGACTGGCGAGTGTCCCAGGCTGAGTGCAAGCGCGCCTGCAACGGGCAAAAATGCTGCGGTTGTAGCTGTGTTGCTCGTAAACTCGGCCAAGCTGATGGCGACGATTGATACAAGGACGAGCAGGGCAGTTGGCGAAACATGACCGGCCTGCGAACCGAGGTTGCCGATCCAAGTAGCAAGACCACTCGATTGCATGGCGGCGGCGAGACTCAATCCGCCTCCGATGAGCAGGAGAACATCGATAGGAATTTTTCTGAGGGTTTCAGCATTAAGAACGGCGCCACCGCCAGGTGAACCCGAGGGCCAGAAAAAAAGAACCACGGCGCCCGCCATGGCGATACCGGCATCGGAAAGCCAAGGCAGGCGCGCATCGAGAAATCCCCGCGCAATCCAAAGCCCGATACAGACTGAGAAGACAAGCAACACACCCAGACCCCCAAGACCAAGAGGCGGGATTTTTTCGGTCTTCAAAAATTCGGAGGCGCCAACAAGCTCTCCGCCTGCACGGAAGACAATGCGGCTCAGCAAGACCCAGGCGAAGACGAGAAGAAAGGCGGAGACGGGCATGGTCAAAGCCATCCAAAGCGGAAAGCCGATCTTGATGCCGTAGGATTCGTGCATGAAGCCTGCGAAGATCGCATTCGAAGGGGTTCCGACAAGCGTCGCCATGCCACCGATGCTGCTGCCATAGGCGACCGATAAAACCAGAGCGGCCGGGAAGTTTTTATGACATCCCTCGCGGAAAAGACCGATGACTGAGAGGGCGATAGGGAGCATCAAAAGCGCAACGGCCGTGTTGCTGATCCACATGGAAAGAAGAGCGGATGCGAGTAGAAAGGCCGCAACGATGGAGGATTGTTTGCTGCCAGCGAGCCGGAGCAAAAAGATCGCCAGCCTGGTGTGCAGTTGGCACCCCTGCATTCCCTGGGCCATGAGCATACCGCCGAAAAAAAGAAAGATCACGGGATTCGCAAAGGGCGCGGCGGCACCTGCAATGCCACAGACGCCCAATACAGGAAAAAGCACGAGCGGCAACATGGCCGTGACGGCAAACGGAATCGCCTCCGAGACCCAAAGAGAGGCCATGAAAACAGCCACGCCCAGAGTATGCCAACCTGCGAGAGGAAGCTCATGCGGTGGTGGGCTGACCAAGGTATAAAAAAAACCAACCGCTCCAAGCCATGGAACGGTGCGCCTCATCCATGCACCTGCGTTCATAAGATCAATCTCCTGGCATATGGCGGGCAAGCAACCTGAAAGCCAAGTTGGTCATTTGCCAAACAAGTCTCGCGGGCAGTGTTCGCCTTGATTAGAACGATCTCCATGTCCGAGAGCTTGAAAAAACGCGTCATCGTCCTGTGCAGCGGGGGCATGGATTCTGTCGTGGCGCTGCACGAGGCAGCGAGGGAGCATGAGGTGGTTGCGGCGCTAAGCTTCCACTATGGGTCGAAGCACAACGACCGGGAGATTCCTTTCGCCGCTTACCATGCGGATTTGCTGGGAACAGCGCACCTCACGATTCCGCTGGATTTCATGGGTAGCCTCTTCGAGTCGCACCTCCTGCAATCCGGCGCCTCGATTCCCAAGGGGCATTACGAGGAGGAAACCATGAAGCAGACCGTGGTGCCCTTTCGCAATGGCATCATGCTCGCCGTGGCGGCAGGCTTGGCGGAAAGCCGGAATGCCGATGGCGTGGTGATTGCGGCCCACTCGGGCGACCATGCCATTTACCCCGACTGCCGCGAGGATTTCATGCGGGCGATGGGGGATGCAATTCGTCTGGGAACCTATGCGGATGTGGCATTGCTGCGGCCATTCATTTCGATGACGAAATCGGAAATTGCGCGGCGGGGTCACGAGCTGGGCGTGGATTTTTCCCAGACTTGGTCCTGCTATGTTGGCGGCGAGAAGCATTGCGGGGAATGCGGCACCTGCGTGGAAAGGCGCGAGGCATTTGAGTTGGCGGGGTTGGATGATCCCACGGAATACCAGAGTCACGCGCCGCTACCTGCAAAGCCGGTCTGAAGCCATGCGAATTTCGGAAATTTTTTATTCGATCCAAGGCGAGGGCGAACTCACCGGCGTGCCGACGGTTTTCATTCGCACCTCGGGCTGCAATCTGCGCTGCCGCTGGTGCGACACGCCGTATGCCTCATGGAAGCCTGAGGGCGATGAAATGGGGATCGAGGAGATTCTCAGTGAGGTAAAAAAACATCCCGCGCGGCATTGCGTTCTCACAGGCGGCGAACCGATGGTCGCCCGAGGCATCAAGGAACTCGCTGCTGCACTCCGGGCGGAAGGCCTCCACATCACCATCGAAACCGCCGGCACCGTGCCTCCCGAAGGCATCGCCTGCGATCTGGCCTCACTGAGCCCGAAACTTGCCAGTTCCACGCCCATCGCGGGTGAGATCGACCAAGCCTGGATCGAGCGTCATGAGCGAACGCGCCTCCAACCCGCGATCCTCCGCGAATGGATCGAAGCGGGAATTTATCAGCTCAAGTTTGTTTACACCGGTCCCTCGGACTTGATCGAAATCGATGCTCTCATCGAGTCCATCGGCATCCCTGTGCCTCCTTACAAGATTCTTCTGATGCCCGAGGGAACCGATGAAGCGCACATCGCCGCACGGCAAATGGAACTCGTCAGCCTCTGCACGCAGCGTGGCAACCGCTACTGCGATAGATTGCATATTCGACTGTTCGGAAATACGAAGGGCACTTGAGCAGAAGGTCGCGGGAAAACTGGGGGAGGGCAGGCACCATTCACTTTCATTTTTACCGTAGATAGGAGTTCGCTCTTTTCAAAATTTCCCTCACTCATTCGGGGGAATCTTGACGAAGACTATTTGTAGCCTCAATGTAGAAACATGACCGCCACAATTCAAAAATGGGGCAATAGTTTGGCTCTGCGAATTCCCAAAGCTGTTGCCAAGCAAATTCAGATTCAGGAGGGCGATCCTGTGACTCTCAAAGTCGGGGCCTCGGGACTGACTGTGAAGGCCATTCCCAAGAGAATCGATTTGGATGATCTGCTCCTTCAAGTGACGTCTGAAAACCTTCACACGGCAACCGATTGGGGCGCGGACTGCGGGCGCGAGGTTTTACAGCCATGAAGGAGAAAAACCCACCCGTGCCTGAACTCGGGGAACTCGGATGGTTGGTGTTCGATCCCCAGGCGGGTCGGGAGCAATCTGGGCGACGACCAGCAATTGTTCTCAGTCACACCCGATACAATGAAAAGACGGGGTTGGCCGTTTTTTGTTCAATCACCAGCAAAATTAAAGGCTATCCCTTTGAACTTGCGGTGCCGGAGGGGTTGCCCGTGGGCGGCGTGGTTCTTTGCGATCATATTCGCTCCTTGGATTGGAAAGAGCGTCGGTGGAAGCCCATTTGCAAGGCTCAACCGGGGTTCGTGCAGGAGATCATGGCGCGAACGATGACACTCTTTGATTTTCCGAGACTTTAGTTCGAGGCACGGGCCGAGGAGGACCTCGGCGTTCCTACAAGACGAGTGCGGCATCACTTGGCGGATTCGCGTTCGTGAAGAGTGGTGAGCAGGAGCACCCAGAAGCACTGGATCAAAACGGCGGTCGGCAACTGAAGGAGGGGCGGCATGAAGTAAACGAGGCAGACGCCGGGAATCCAGATGGCCCAGCCTGCGATTTGGGTGGGGACCATTTTTTCTACGAAGAAATTCCAAGAGAAGACCTCGCGGGCGGTGGCGGCGTTGAGGCCCGAGGCGCGGAAGGCAAGGTAGGCGTTCGTGATCGGATTTGCCAGAAACGGGCTGTAGAGGAACTGATCGACCAGCACTTTGGCGGCGATGATCTGCCAGGCATTGCCGGTGCCGAACCATTCATTTTGGCAGCGGTAGAAGAAGTCGACGAGCATTCCGAGGCCGGCCCAGAGGGGTGCGGCGGTGAGGAAATTCCAGAAATTCGCGAGATGCGGCCGGCCTTTTTGAAAAAAGACGATTCGGAGCAACTCAGGAAAAAGAGCGCCTGAGATGATGTAGGTGGCGAGGGAAAACCCATAGCTCAATTCCTGGCGCACCTCCCCCACCCTTGTCAGGAATGCGTGAGTGCCATCGTGGAGCAAATAGGCTGCGAGGAAACACAGCATGAGCGCCTGAAGGAGCAGGCCGGGCAGGAGGTTGGCTCGGGCGGCACGGAGACCGGTCTGAAATGCGGTGCGAAGATTCAAACTGCCCCCGATTCCAAGAAGAGAACACCGCTGCGCCGGCGGGCGTGGTGATTTCCGGGGAGATTCACTTTTGAGGGGCCGTTAGCCACATCGAGGAGGGAGAGAACGCGCCGGGTCTCAGCATAGCCTGCCTCGGGGATGCCGCTTTCACGCAACCAGCGCAGGACGACGCGGGAGCGCAAGGCGGGGTGCATGGCGCGCAGGTCCTTGCAGTCGAGTTCGGGGCGACTCGGAGGCATGAGAGATGACATCCATTCCTCCTCGCCACGGAGGATTTCGGCGGCACGGAGAATGGCTGAGCGGTAGGACTCGCCCATGACCTCCGCGAGGAGCGGCAGGACGCGGTGGCGGAGTTTATTTCGCGTGTGTTCGAGCTCAGCATTCGTCGCGTCCTCGCGGAACCGGACTTTGTGCTGCTTGCGGAAGGTTTCGATTTGCGTGCGGGTGATGCCGAGCAGCGGGCGGTGGATGGTGAGTTTGCCGAGTTGAGAGAGAGGTTTCATGCCCCCCAACCCTGCGGCACCTGTTCCTCTCAGGAAGTTGAAAAGACAGGTCTCGACTTGATCATCGGCATGGTGGGCCAGAACGAGGGATTTTGTTTTCAACCGGACGGCACACTCCTCGAAGAAGGCCATGCGCAATTCGCGGGCGGCGAGTTCGAGGGATTTTTTTTGGGATGAAGCAAACTCCGCTGTGCGGGCACGGGCGTGCTCGAGGGGAATCCCATGCCTCCCCGCTTCGGCGACGACGAGACGCGCATCCGCATCGGAACTGCGACCTCGCAGGGTGTGGTTCAAATGGCAAACGACGAGGTTTTTGAATCCCACCGCCAGAAGAGCGTGAAGCAGAACCATCGAGTCGCGACCACCAGAGACGCCCACGAGAAGCTTTTTTCTTTTCGAGACGCCAGACATCGCCTCCGCGACGGCTGTCAGAACGGCATCGGAAGGCGCTTGGCTACTTGGAGATTTTCGAGGCACCGAAATAGGGTTGGAGCGCGGCGGGAATGTGAATGGAGCCGTCGGGCTGCTGCCCATTTTCGAGTAGCGCCACATAGAGGCGGGCGAGCGCTGTGCCGGAGCCGTTGAGAGTGTGGCAGAAGCGGTTTTTGCTGTCCTCGCCCTTGAATCGGAGGTTCATGCGGCGGGCCTGGAAATCCTCGAAATTCGTGCAACTGGAAACTTCCAGATAAGCATTTTGGCCGGGCGCCCAGACTTCGATGTCGTAGGTCTTGGCGGCGCCGAATCCCATGTCGCCGGTGCAGAGTTCGATGACGCGGTAGTGGAGACCGAGTGCTTGGAGAACGCGCTCGGCATCGGCGGTGAGGGCTTCGAGTTCGGATGCTGACTGCTCGGGCGCGCAGATTTTCACCAACTCAATTTTATCGAACTGGTGCATGCGGATAAGTCCACGCGTCTCTCGACCGGCGGATCCCGCCTCGCGCCGGAAGCAGGGCGTGTAGGCGGCGTATTTGATCGGAAATTCAGCGGCGTTCACGATCTCCTCGCGGTGAAGATTCGTCACAGGAACCTCGGCGGTGGGAACGAGAAAGAGCCCGCCGCCATCGATGCCATACATGTCCTCTTCGAATTTCGGCAACTGGCCCGTGCCGACCATGCAATCCCGCTTCACAACGAAGGGTGGACTGACCTCAGTGTAACCGTGGTCGCGGGTGTGGAGATCGAGGAGGAAATTCAGAAGCGCCCGCTCGAGCTTTGCGCCTTGGCCCATGTAGACGGAAAATCCACTGCCGCTGATTTTGACGGCACGGTCGGGGTCGATGAGACCGAGCCCCTCGGCAAGTGCGACATGGTCCTTGGGATTGGAAATTGCGGGTTTTTCTCCATGAACGCGCACCTCGGGATTGTCGGCGGCCTCTTTTCCAATCGGCACGGCGGGCTGGGGAAAGTTCGGGAGAACGAGCAGCAGGGCTGTTTGTTCGTCGGAGAGGGCGTTTGATTTCTCGGTGAGCGCCTGCATCTCGTCGGCGAGGGATTTCACCTCGGCCTCCAATGCTGCAGAATCCTGCTTCTGGGCGCGGAGCTTGCCGATTTCCTTGCTCAGGCGGTTGCGCTCGCTCTGGAGACCTTGCAAGCGGGTTTCCGAAGCGCGCCGCTCGGCGTCGATGGCGAGGATGGTGTCGATCGTTTGAGAATAGTCGGCATTGCGTGACGCGAGGCGGGACTTGGCGAGGTCGGGTTGCTCCCGAAGATAGCGGATATCAAGCATGGGTTGGACAGAATGAATAAAATGGTCAGAATGCCGAGAGCAATTTCAAGAACAGATGTCAGCGCAATTCCGCGATTACTACCAAACCCTCGGAGTCTCCAAAACCGCAACGCAGGCCGAAATCAAATCCGCGTTCCGCAAACTCGCGCGTCAGCACCATCCCGACACGGCCAAGGACAAGAAAGCGGCGGAGGAGAAATTCAAGGAAATCAACGAAGCCTACGAGGTGCTCGGCGATCCCGAGAAACGCAAACGCTACGATGAATTCGGCGCGGATTGGCAGCACGGACCGCAGCAGAGGGGCGGCTGGCAACGACCTCCCGGCGCGGGTGGTTTCGCAGGAAAACGAGGCGCGGCGGCCTTCGAGGAGGACATCCAATTCGGTGGAACGGGCTTCAGTGACTTTTTTGAGCAAATGTTCGGCGGACGCCGGGGCACGAGGGCTGGCTTTGAAGAAGCGCCGCAACGAGGCCAGGACGCGGAGGCCGATATTCTGGTGACTTTGGAGGAGGCCTTGAATGGCTCCTCGCGACCGGTTTCCTTCCGCCGGGGCGGCTCCAAGAAAATCGAAACCTTCACGGTTAAAATTCCCAAGGGCATTCGCGATGGCCAGCGGATCCGCCTGGCTGGACAAGGCGGCACCGGAGCCTCTGGAGGAGGCTCGGGGGACCTCTACCTGAGGGTCAAATACCAACGCCATCCCGACTTTGAAATCGAGGGTGCCAATCTCAATTACGACCTTGAGATTCCTGCGTGGGATGCCGTTCTTGGCTGCACGGTCACCGTTCCCACGCTGAGCGGCCGCGTGAAGCTCAAGATCCCCGCCGGCACGCAATCGGGCAAAAAATTTCGCCTCCCCAGCATGGGCATGCCACTCAACGCCGAAACGCGAGGCGACCTTTTCGCAGAGGTGCGCATCACCGTTCCGGAATCACCCGGCGAAAAAGAAAAAGTCCTCTGGGAAACAATTGCCGATTTTCACAAGGCCTGATTGGCAGCGCCGCGCGGGCCGAATCACTTGGCTCCCGGTATGACGATGAGAGCGGGCTTGGAATCCTTCGCGGGCGAGGTTTCGCGGGTCATGTAATTCCCGCCGAGTTGGCTTGTGGACCAGCTTGCACCTGAGTTCGAGCGCATTTGATAGGAATTTCCAAGCGGCGAAGTGGTGAGGGTTGTGCCGCTGGAGGAATCGCGGGTTATGTAGCTGTTGCCGAGTTTTGTTGTTGTCTGGGTTTGGCCGTTCGGCCCTTGAGTGACATAGCTGCTCCCCACCTTCGTTGTGCGCCAAGTATTGCCCGAGTTGTCGCGGGTGATTGTTGTGCTGCCGAGTTGGCTCGTTGAGAAGGATTGTCCGGCGGATGTGCGGGTCACTTGAGAATTACCAAGCGGCGAAGTGGTGGACTGACCGGAACCCGCCACCGGGATGATGAGCGGCGGGCGGGATGGTTCCTTGTCTTTTGCCTGTGCAATCTGGACGACGGGGAGGAGAAAAAATGCCGCAGTGATATTCAGCCATTTCATGGATTCAATATCGCTGTTTTTGAGCAAACGGGCAGCGTTTTTCTCGATCAGGTTCCTGAAAGCCGATAGGAAGTCGCGCATGTCGAAAACCGCGATCATCATACCTGCCCGCTGGGCCTCGAGCCGACTACCCGGCAAACCCCTGCTCGACCTTGGCGGCAAGCCCCTCGTGCAACATGTCTGGGAGCGCTGCCAAAAGGTCCGCGAAGCCCATGAGGTCATCATTGCCACCGATGATATGCGAATCGCAGAAGCCGCCTTCGAATTCGGTGCCGAAGTGGCGCTCACTTCGCCCAAGCACCCGAGCGGCACCGACCGCATCGCCGAGGTGGCCAAGAAGCTGGTTGGTTTTGATGTGATCCTGAATGTGCAGGGAGACGAACCGTTCATTGAACCGGCCTTGATCCGCCGACTCATTGAAGTTCTTCAAAAGGAAAAAAGCCTCTCCATGTCAACCGCAGCCTGTCCGCTTGCTCCCGGCGAATTGGAAAATCCCAACTGCGTGAAAGTGGTCACCGGCATCACCGGCGACGCCCTTTATTTCTCCCGCAGCCCGATCCCGTGCGACCGAGATGGCGACACGAACCCTGCCCGCCTGCGCCACCTTGGCATTTATGGATATCGCAGGAAGTTTCTGTTGGATTTTGTGAAGTGGAAGCAAACGCCTCTGGAAAAATCCGAAAAACTCGAGCAACTCCGGGCCTTGGAACACGGCGCAAAAATCCGCGTTATCAAAACCAAGGCCGCAGGCCCCGGGGTCGATACCGAGGACGACGCCAAAAAGGCCGCCAAACTTTTGGCAAACGGCCGCAAGAAATCCTGAGTCCTAACCTCCCCAGCGGGCTCCCTTGCTGAGGGCAGGCGTCCAATTTCGGAGGTGGCCGTAGGCGTAATCCGTCTTGCCGATGGCTCCAATCATCCGCTTGCCCGTCGCGCGCTTCCATTTCTTGCTCATGCTTTCACCGGTGTGACAGCTCCAGCTTTTGATGAAGGCATCGCGAGTGAAGATATCCCTGTGGACGCGGCCGAGTTCGTTTTCATGCAGCCAGCTTTTGGATCCGCTATCGATTTCGTTGCTGTAGTCGAACATCCAGCACGCCCGGTTTGAGTGTCCGTAGTATTCAAAATTCGCAATCTTCACGCGACCCCTCGGCTGTCCGGCATTCAAATACTCAATGAGTTCATCGCCCTCATCGAACCACACGAGGTTCACGCCGAATTTGTCCCGCACGGAGACGATGTTTGCGATGAGGTCCTGCTTATCCTGTCTGGAAGCGCGGCGCAGGTAGCTTGGCTTGTGAACGAGCCAGGTGATTTTTGCACCTGAGCCGACCTTGGCTTGGATTTCCTGTATGCGAACCCTGGCCGAGCGGATGAAATTTCCCCACCAGCGATCATGGGGTTCGGCCTTGAATTTCTCCCACTCGTGCAAGGACGGGCCTCCGCTGACGAGGATGTATTCGCGTTCCACCTCGGCCCTCGCTGTGAGCAAGCCGACCATAAAAACCAGTGCGAGCAATCGAACCATGCCGACAGGTTTGGCACAGACGCCGATTGATCAAGAATATTTCCGCTGCGCGAAATGCCTCGAGCAACTTTTGCTGATCATATCGCCGCATTGCTGTATGAGTTTCGACCATGGAATTCATCCCTCTCCTCGCGCTGGGCGCCTCGCTTCTCACGCTGGTGGCTTCATTGTTTTTGCTGCATCTCCGGAACAAGGACAATGCCCGCTTGGCGGAAACCCTGCGCGACCAATTCGCGCAACATCAGAACGCAAGCCGCCAGGAACTCGCTCAAACCCTCGACCTCACGCTGCGCCAGAACTCCGAACCCGTCCGCGAGGCGCTGGGAACCCTCTCGCAATCCACCAACACGCTGCGTGATTCCCTCGAAAGATCGGTCACCAAATCCTTCGAACTCCAGAACCAACAGCTCGAGGGATTCCGAAACCAACTCGACAGGCTCACACAAACGAACAGCGAGAAACTCGAAACGCTCCGAACCGCTGTGGAAGCCAAGCTCGCCAGCCTGCAGCAGGACAACAACGCGAAACTCGAAGCCATGCGGGCCACGGTCGAGGAAAAGCTCCAAACCACGCTGGAGCGGCGTCTGGGCGAGTCCTTCAAGCTCGTCAGCGACAATCTGGACAAGGTTCAAACCGCCATGCTCAACATGCAAAGCCTCGCCGAGGGAGTCGGAGACTTGAAGCGGGTCATGACCAATGTGACCCGCCGTGGTGCTTGGGGAGAGTTCCAACTCGCCACGATTCTCGAGCAATTTCTCAGTCCTCAACAATACGACACCAATGTGGCCACCAAAGGCGGTCCGGAGCGCGTGGAATTCGCAGTCAAACTTCCCGGCCGCTCCAGCGATGGATCCACCGTCTGGCTCCCCATCGACGCCAAATTCCCTAAGGAGGATTACGAACGCCTCGTCGCCGCATCGGAAAATGGTGACGCCGCCGAAGCCGAGAATGCCGCCCGGCAACTGGAGGTTCGCATCAAATCAAACGCCAAGGACATTCGGGAAAAATACCTCAACCCACCGGCGACCACCGATTTTGCAATCATGTTCCTGCCCACCGAGGGCCTCTACGCCGAAGTCCTCCGCCGCCGTGAACTCGCCGAAAGCATCCAACTCGAGCACCGCGTCGTCATCGCCGGCCCGACAACACTCGTCGCCCTTCTCAACAGCCTTCAAATGGGCTTCCGCACGCTGGCCATCGAGCAACGCTCCAGCGAGGTCTGGCAAACACTCAGCGCCGTCAAAACCGAGTTCTCAAAATTCGGCACCGTGCTCGAAAAGGTGAAAAGCAAACTCCAGTCGGCCACGAACGAAATCGACCAGGTCGGCACACGCACCCGCGCCATGCAGCGCCAACTCCGCAATGTCGAATCAGCCCCGGAGGAGGCCTCCAGCGCCCTCTTCGCCCAGGAACCCGAATTCCTCCCGCCGCCGGATTCGCCAGAGACCGCGTGATGCAAGAATGCGGAGATGCGTTTTTTCAGATTTTCCCCTTGTCAAACGAACACCCCCGCGCTTTAGTGCTCCTCCCTTTCGATCCTGAGTAGCTCAGTGGTAGAGCGGTCGGCTGTTAACCGATTGGTCGTAGGTTCGAGTCCTACCTCAGGAGCCATCTTTTTTAGGTGGCTTTTCCCTCTCTGAAACCGCATGAAACCTAGCCCTGCGGGCTTTCGTGTTTTTTTTCGGAAGCGGTAACAAGTGGTCGTTTTGAGGACATAAATTTGTCAGATTTTGTCAGATTTTTTCTGAGGTAGGTTTAATGACGCTGACGATTGCTGGCTGCTCCTCTTTTTCGTGGGGCGAGTGAGCGGCGGCAAAGCGAAGCGATTGCCGACGCGAAGGAGCAAGGGCGGGCGGGGTGATGCGGTGGCATTTTGCCAGCGCGAGCCAACGA
>JBIIUB010000057.1:0-17669 GCA_044340205.1 Terrimicrobiaceae bacterium | reverse complement strand
CAAAGCGTGGCCGAAGCGGCCGGAGTCTCGATCATGACGGTCTCGCGCGTCATTCATCAGAATCCCAAAGTCGCCAAAGCCACCCGCGAGCGGGTGTTGGCGGAGCTTCACAAACAAGGCTACCGCCGAACCCCGTTCCTCGCCGCGTGGAAGGTGCGGGTGAAGGGAGACATCATCAGCGAACATCCGAATGTCGTCTTCCTCTGCGGTTACCCGGGAAGATCGATTCGCAAGAGACCCGTCGCATAAGTGAAATTATCAACTCGACGCTCATCCATGCGGAAATGAATACTGGCTGAAATCGATGAGTTCGGTGTTTCCATGGTTTGGCGGAGCGCTTTGCTTGTGGCGCGTCTATGCTGGCCCCGTCCCGGAATCCGGACGCAAGGGCAGCTTTATGCCTTCGCATTTTACGATCTGGCATTTGCAGAAAGGTGGCATTCGCGTGGATCTGGATCAGGACACCCACCACTTGAAGGCGCCGGCGTGGGTGCTCATGCCGCCGGGGCCGCGTCAGCAGTCGGCTGAGGCTGGCACGCAGATGGTGTCGATTCACTTTCGGCTCGATGCCGAGGTGGTGGCGAAGCTTGGCTGGCCGCCAATTCTATGTTGCGAGGATCGGCATGGCGTGTTGGAGGAGAAGGCAAATGCGTTGCTGTCGGCATTCGAAAAGAGCCGAATTGGAATCAGCCTTGCCTACTTGCCGGCGGTTCCTTTGGGCATGGAGGAGTTTTTGGCCGTGCAAGGGGCGTTCCTGGATTTTCTCGGCAGTTTCCTTGGGATTCTGGCACCCCAACTTGAAGGACTGGAAGGCAAGGATATCGACGCGCGCCTTGGATCGGTGCGGCGCGATATCGCAGCGCTGCCATTGGACATCTCGCCGGACCTCGATGCCATCGCGGCCCGGCACTGTCTGAGCCTGCGTCAACTGAACAGGCTTCACGCCCTGGCTTTTTCCCAGACCTGCCATGAATACTGGGACCAGTTGCGGGCGGAGGCGGCGCGGATCAGGCTTGCCACCCCGTCCCTCACAATCAAGCAGGTGGCTCTCTCGCTCGGGTTCAGCGATCTGGCATTTTTCTCCAACTGGTTTCTTCGTCACGAGCTGTGCCGGCCTCGTGAATTCCGCCAGCGTCTGATGAAAAGCCTGATTGTTCCAGGGTGATAATCTCGGGCATTTTCCATGTCCGATATCGACAAGTTTTTGCCCGCAGCCGTAAAGCGGGTTGTTTTGCCTCTTCAGCGCGTCGGGCCAAGAATAGACATCCATGAAAGATTCCCCAACCTCCTCCGGAGCGAACTCCCATGCAGCCTTTCCGTTGCAGGACCAATGCGCCTTGGTGACCGGTGCATCGCGTGGATTGGGGCTGGGGATTGCGTTGGAATTGGCGCGGCAGGGTGCACCCGTGGCATTGAATTGCCTGCGCCGTGACGACGAGGTGGATGCCGCACTGCGGCAAGTCGAGGTGCTTGCGCCGGGTTCTTTTGCCGTGGTGGCCGATGTGACGGATGAGGCAGCCGTCCGAAGCATGTTCGCCGAAGTGGAGTCACGCTTTGGCCGCCTCGATATTCTGGTGAACAATGCCGGAACCTCAGCCGCCCAGGATATTTTCGAGACGAGCCTTGAGGACTGGAATCGCATCCTCGACACCAATCTCACCTCGATGTTTCTGTGCACGAAGGAGGCCATGCTCGCCATGCGCGGACGCGGAGGCGGGCGGATCGTGAACATCAGCTCGGTGGTGGGACATCAGGGCGCACTCAAGGGCCACGCCCACTATGCCGCGAGCAAGGCAGGGATTATCGGATTTACGAAAACCGTGGCGCGCACTGGCGCGGCGCATGGCATTCTCGTCAACTGCGTCGCTCCCGGCATCATCGAGACCGACCTGCTCTTTCAAACCCACGGCCGCGAGGGCGTGGAGGCTCTAAGCCGCAATGTTCCGCTCGGGCTCGGCACCTGCGAGGATATCGGCCTCTCCGTCGCCTTTCTGTGTGGACCCGGTGGACGCTACATCACCGGCACTGTGCTCGATGTGAATGGTGGACTTCATATGCGCTGAAAATTTTTATGAAACTCACCTGGCTCACCCAAAGCGGCTATCTCCTTGAAGAAGATGACTTCCGTCTCGTCATCGATCCCTACCTGAGCGATGCCGCCATAGCGAAGGGGGCGACGCGCATCGTGCCAGCGCCGATGAATGCACAAGACCTCGCTCCCGATGCCTTGCTTTGCACCCACTGCCATGTGGACCACTGGGATCCTATCGGTGCGCCGGAGATTCTTCGCACCCATCCTACCGCTTCCTTGATCGCACCCGCCAGCGTTCGCCCGCTCGCGCTCGCCGAGGGAGTGGCGGAGAAGCGTATCTTGCCGCTGGATGTGGGAATGGAAATTCAGGCGGGGCCATTTCAAATCACCGCCTTGCCGACGATTCACAGCGATCCGCATGGCATCGGCTTCCTCATCCGCTGCGGGACTGCGAGCATTTATCATAGCGGTGACACCGAGTATTCCACCGCGCTGGCAAAGGATCTCCGAAGCCGAATTGCGGCACTGACGCCGCAAGTGTCGGTGGCGCTACTGTGCATCAACGGCCGCCTCGGCAACCAGACATGGCAGGAAGCGGCGCTCATCGCGGAGCTTTTGAATCCCTCGGTGGTGATTCCTCATCACTACGATCTTTTTTTGGAAAACCAGCAGGCCCCCTCACCCTTCCTTGAGCGTTGCGGTCAACTGGGGCTTTCGGCGCGAACACTTGTTGCCGGAGTGCCCGAGGAGATTTGACACCACATTTTTATGAAACATCCGATACCCGATTCGATATTGAAACATGGCCAATCGCTTGGGCTCCCTGCCCTTGAGTTTCGCGGCTTGAAATGCCACTTCCGCTCACCCGGAACACCTTCCTTCCCCGCGAAAAAAGTCTGTGTGGCCGTCACGGAATCCACCGCTGCCGACGATGGATTTCATGCCGATGTGGCCTGCCCGGGCGGCGGTGTGGTGCGTTTGGATTTAAAAGAAACGCTCGAGGGCGATACGGTGTCATGGACGATTCACGCAAGGCATGAAGGCGCAGAATGGACGCTCGAGGAAATCGAGGGACCGGAACTTTATGTCGAAAAAAGCGAAGGGATTTCGCTTCTCCTGCCCGATGGTCTGGGCACCCGCACGGAGAACCCGCATGCCATCAAGTCGGTGGATCTGAGCTATCCCTCGGGCAGATGCACAATGGCGTGGTCGGCCATGGCCGGACCGAAGGGCGGTTGGTATCTCGGGCGTCATGATCGATCCATCTCCGCGCTGTGGTGGCGCGCGGAAGGAACCGGCGATGGCACCCGTTGGTGGCTTTCGCAAAAACCTTGGCTGCGTCCCGGTGCGGAGTGGACCTCGGCACCGATCGTCTTGAGGGCTTACGCGGGTGAGTGGCAGGAGGCCGCGCGCAGCTACCGCCGCTGGGCTGATGAATGGTTTTCACGAACCTCAATACCCGCATGGCCGCAGGAGCAAACCGGCTGGTTCCTCGCCATCCTCAAGCAGCAGAACGGAGCGATTTATTGGAATTACCACGACCTCCACAAGGTTTGGAAGCTGGCCCTTGATCACGGCCTGAGTGCTGTCGGTCTCTTCGGTTGGGCACACGGCGGGCACGACCGCTACTATCCGGACTATCATCCCGATCCAGCGATGGGCGGAGAGGCGGTGTTGCGTGAAGCATTGGCCGATGCCCGCAGGCTTGGTTTGCGCACCGTGCTTTACGCCAACGGCCAACTCATTGATAGCTCTACCGAGTTCTACCGCTGGCAGGGCAATGATGCCTGCGCGTGGATGCCGAATCACGAGCCTTGCACCTCATCGATCCGTAAGTTCAACAGCAGCACGCCGGTCACCTTCGCCACTGGCTGCTTCGGAGCGCCGGTTTGGCAGGCACAAATGCGCAAGCTCGCCATCGCGGCCGAGCGCCTTGGGGCCGACGGCATTCTCTACGATCAGATCGGTGTTTCGGGTGGCGTGCCGTGCCACAATCCCAGCCATCACCATCCCACGCCCGATGCCGCGCGCGCCGAGCAGCGCGTCGAATTCTATGGGCGGCTTTGCCAGGAAATGCGGGCGATCAACCCCGAGTTCACGATCATGACCGAAGGGATCTTCGACGCCCTCACACCGCACATGGGGTGGTTTCACGGTTGGGGCACCGGCTTTGCGCCCAAGCCGATTTATGAATTTATCGGCGAAGGGAAAAACGACTTCCCGGGGCTCTTCCGCGCGACCTTTCCCGAGGTGCCGCTCATCCAACGCTTCAGCACGCCCGCACTCGATGCCGCCCAAGCCAACCATGCCTTGCTGCACGGGTTGGGACACGAGATCGAGGCCCGCTGGCCCGCTGATGTTCGCTACCTCGAGCATGGCGAAAAACCTGCGGATGATGCCTTCGCCGATTGCACTTATTACCCGCCCGATCTGAAGCTGATGCAACGGATCTCCACGGCGGAGAGCCGCGTTTACATCAAAGGCCTCTGTGAATTCGCCACGCGTCATGCCGACCTGCTGCGTCATGGCGCCTATCTCGGCGACGAAGGAATCGCGGGTCACGAGGGTGCGTCGGCCACCTCGCGTTTGAACGCGCAGTGTGCCGGCGTGATCGTCGTGAATTCCGGCGAGAGTCCGGTCAAAGTCCTGCCCACCTTCCGCGGCCTCGCCGCCGTGAGCGCGCACGAACCCGGTTCCGAAAATGATGCCGTCGATCCTGCCTCTCCGCTCGCTCCGGAGGGCATCCGTCTTTACCGCTACAAACTCCTCTCATGAAAATCACCGCCCTCAAACCAATCATCTGTCACGCCTATCGAACCAACTGGGTCTTCGTGAAGGTCCTCACCGACGAAGGCCTCTACGGCATCGGCGAAGCCACGCTCGAATACCGCGAAACCACCGTCGCCGAGGCGATCCGCGAGTTGGAGCGTCTCTTTGTCGGCCGCGATCCGCACCGCATCGAGGAGCTTTGGCACGAGGCCTACCGCAGCACCTATTTCCGGGGTGGTCCGGTTTACATGAGCGCGCTCTCCGCCGTCGAAATGGCGCTCTGGGACATCAAAGGCAAGGCGCTCGGCGTGCCGGTTTATCAACTTCTTGGCGGCAAGGTGCGCGATTCGGTTCCCTGCTATGCGAATGGTTGGTTTGCTCCGGCCAAAACGCCCGATGAGTTTGCGGCCAAAGCCCGCGAGGCGGTCGCCGCCGGATTCGCCGGTCTCAAGTGGGATCCCTTCGGCTCGGCATACCTCGACATTTCAAAAGCCGACCTGCGGCTTGCCATCGAAAACATCACGGCCGTGAAAAATGCCGTCGGGGACCAAGTCGATCTGCTCATCGAAGGTCATGGCCGATTCAATATCGCCACCGCCGTGCGCATCGCTCGCGCGCTCGAGCCATTTGACATCCTCTGGTTCGAAGAACCCGTGCCGCCGGACAACCTCGATGCCTTGCTCGAAGTGAAGCAGCGCAGCCGCGTGCCCATCGCTGCCGGCGAGCGTCTCTACAGCCGTTGGGAGGCATCGCGCTTCCTCGATATGGGCTGTGCCGATTTCATCCAATGCGACATCTCCCATTGCGGCGGCATCGGCGAGCTCAAGAAAATCGCCGCCATGGCCGAGGCACGCCATGTCGCGCTTTGCCCGCACAATCCCAGCGGCCCCGTCGCCAACGCCGCCACCCTGCAGGTCGCGGCATGCACGCCGAACTTTTTCATCCACGAAACCATGGCAGTGGATGTGCCGTGGCGTTCCGAAATCTGCAATGAGCAGGTCCGCTTCGAAAACGGACGCATGTTCATCCCGGACGCCCCCGGCCTCGGCATCGACCTCAACGAGGAAGCCATCGCCGCCCACCCGTATGAGGCGCGCGACCTCCGCCACTACAACGGCACCCTCACCGCCATTCGTCCGCCGGATGCGAAGGGGTATTTCAAAAAGTAAATCCCGATCCGCAAAATGACCTCCAATATCTTCTTCAATACCCAGCATTCACCCATCGGCGCATTCGCCAGTTTCACCCTCGGATCCAAGGGTGCCAAGGGCGGCCTGGGACTCGAGCTCGGCAAGCCTGCCGACCAGAATGTCTTCATCGGCATCGCGGACGAGAACAGCATTTCCTGCCTGCCGTTCTTTCAGGAAACCGCGAACGACAGAGCTAACTTTGATGTCGAAGCTGTCGAAGTTCAAAAGCGCGTGGTTCCGCGCTACTGGGCCGACAAGGCGATCCGGCGCAAATTTTCCGCTGGTTCCGACACATGGACGGCAGGGGATCTGACCTTTTCCATCCATACTCCGGTGATTCCTGCGCCCGAACCGGGAAAGGCCTCTGAAAAAGATCTCCGTCTGGCTTATGTGCCTGCGTTGACCGTCGAATTGACCGTGGACAACACGCGATCGAAGACCGACCGACGCGCGGTCTTTGGCTTTCAAGGCAACAATCCCGCGCGAGGGATGCGGCTTCTCGAAGGAATGGGAAAAATCTCCGGCATCGCTTGCCGTGAATCGGTGGCCATCGCCAGCGACTCTCCCGGTGTCCATGCCTCGTTGGGACTCAGCGTCGAGGACATTCTTGAAGAGCAAGATCCCTTCAATCATTCCTTCGGCATCGGCAGCGTCGGCTTGCTGGTGTGCAACGCCAAGGCAGGGAAGAAACAAACCTTTCGCTTTGCGGTTTGTTTTTTCCGCGAAGGCCGACCCACCACGGGCTTGCCCACCAGTTACCATTACTCGCGCCATTTTTCTGACATCGAATCGGTCGCCGATTATGCACTTGAGAATTTCACTGCGCTGAAAAAACGCGGCGATGCATTCGACAAAAAAAGCGCCAAAGCCAAACTCAGCGAGGCCCGTTCCTTCATGCTCGCGCAAGCCGTGCACAGCTACTACGGCAGCACGCAGTTTCTGGAATGCGAAGGGAAACCGCTGTGGGTGGTGAACGAGGGGGAATACCGGATGCTCAACACGCTCGACCTCACGATCGACCAACTCTTCTTCGAGATGGAGTTGAATCCGTGGACCGTGCGCAACGAGCTCGACTGGTTCCTTAAGCGTTACTCCTACACAGACACTGTGCGTTTTCCGGGCGACTCGACCGAGTATCCGGGCGGCATCACCTTCACGCACGACATGGGGATCACCAATCATTTCTCCCCACCGCAGCGCTCGGTCTATGAGAAGAGCGGGATCCACGGTTGCTTCTCGCACATGTCGCATGAGGAGTTGGTGAACTGGCTCGTCTGCGCGCTCGTCTATGTGAAGCAATCCGGCGATACGGCTTGGCGCAAAAAGAATCTCCCGACATTCCAAAAAATCCTCACCAGCCTGCTCAACCGCGACCACCCCGATCCCGCACAACGCGACGGCGTGATGTCCCTCGATAGCTCGCGTTGCGCAGGCGGCAGCGAGATCACCACCTACGACAGCCTCGATGTCTCGCTAGGTCAGGCCCGCAACAACCTCTACCTCGCCGTGAAATGCTGGGGCAGCTATGTCGGCCTCGCCGATTTGTTCTCAGCAGTCGGCGACAAGAAACGCGCGGCCATCGCCCTTGATCAGGCCCACCGCGCAGCGAGCACCATCTGCGCCACCGCCGACAAAAACGGCCTCCTCCCCGCGATCCTTCACGAGAATGTGGAGAGTCGCATCATTCCGGCGATCGAGGGACTCGTGATTCCTCACGCCCTCGGCCTGAAAAATGCGCTCTCGCCCGATGGCGAATTCGGCACCTTCATCAATGCCATGCGCCGCCACTTTCGCGGTGTGCTCAAGAAGGGCATCTGCCTGTTTCCGGACGGAGGTTGGAAGATCAGCTCGACCAGCAACAACTCGTGGCTCAGCAAGGTTTACCTCTGCCAGTTCATCGCCTCCGAAATCCTCGGGGAGAGTGCGGGCAAGAGCGGCATTGTTGCCGACCAAGCGCATGCATCATGGCTCCTCGATGAAAAAAACAACTATTGGGCGTGGAGCGACCAGATCGTGAGCGGCGAGGCCAAGGGCAGCAAATACTACCCGCGCGGCGTCACCTCCATCCTCTGGCTTCAGGAAGGAAATCATTCTTAAACCAGATTATTCGCAGCTTATACTCGGCAATCCTCACTCTAAACCAAACACAACCCGCTCCCTCATATGAAAAAAAACCTAAAAAAAACAGCAATCGTATTCGCTACAGTCAGTTTATTACTCGGTCAGGCGATCACCCATGCGGCAAATGCCACTGCCGTAGAAAAAGAGTCCAAACCCTACAAAGGCCAGGCGCAAACTGTTCCAGGATTTATCAAGCCCGCTCTTTATGATGAAGGTGGAGCAGGTGTGGCATTTCATGACACCGAAGCCGATAACAAAGCTGGCGGCTCGTTCAGAGAGGACGAGGGCGTGGATACAGGCGGCGCTGATAAACCTATCGGCCATATTATGTCCGGCGAATGGATCAAATACACATTTGATGTCCGCAAAGCAGGCGACTACGACATCATCCTCCACTACGGGCGGGCGAACGATTATTCGGGACCCGCAACCCAAATTGATCTTTCGCTCAATGATGCCGCGCTCGCGACCCTTAACATTGACCTTAAGGGAACAGGGATAGACTGGGCTGTCACTGGTCGCCAATTCGCTGAACTGCCAGTGCGGCTTGAAGCCGGTAAAAATGTGCTCCTGGTAAAGTTCAAAGGCGGCAGTGTGAATTTCGGAGGCCTTGATTTTCGCGAAGCCCTCCCGGTCAAGGGCTCTATAAAGCTCCCGGCAGAGTGTGTGGTTTTTGCGCCTTTTACGAAAGCCAGCGGAGTCCCGAGCGCCGATTTGCTGCGTCAGGTGCCGAAGTCGTTGACACTGGATGGCGTTACTGCCGAGGCAAAAACCGCTTCATTTCATGCCGCCAACCGCACGCTCGATCTGGCTTCGCACATCGGGGAAAAAGGTGAAAAGGCCATTGGCAAAACGGCATTTGTTTACATCCCCTTCAGCGTCACCGAGGCCGGACCGCTCACTTTTGGCTTCGGTGCCGATTGGTGGTATGAGGCCTATCTTGATGGGACCCTGATCAGCAGCACCATGGAATCTGGAAATGGGAAATCGCCGACCTCGATCTTTGATCATTCTGTAACAGTTGAGGCTTCTGCGGGTAACCACCTGCTGGTGATTCGCTTTGCCAGCGGAAAGGCTTCCTCCTTGCTTTCCGTGGGAGGGCCTGGAGATCTGCGCAATCCCTATCTCACCACTTCTACCACTGGTGCCTCGGAAGCCAAAAAACCCATCCATGTTTCCGCAGCTGGAGCGCGTCCAGGGCCTCCGTCTGACAGAAAATGGAAGATGGTCTGGAATGACGAGTTTGATGGTTCTCAGCTCAACGGGGAAAAGTGGGTCGTGGGTGACGGCCAGGGCAAATTGAAATGGCCAGGGATCGAGACCCGATACGACACGACGATGACGGGTCTGGACGGAGAGGGCAATTTTGTCATGTCGCTTAAAAAGGATAAGGACGGAGCAGTTTTGTATGGCCCGAGGATTTATTCGCGCATGACCAAAGCCTACGGCTATTACGAAGCCCGGGTGCAATTTTCGACGCAGCCGGGCTGGTGGACGGCTTTCTGGCTCTCCGGCGTCCCCTACGGCGAAGGGGATGACACATTCGTCTGCCCGCAGGAATTTGATATCTATGAGGACTTCTACAAGCCAAAGAAGACCAATGACATTCAGATGTCATACTGGGCCACTTCCGGCTTGGGGATAGGCACTGAAGATCAGAATCCCAATCCAAAAAAACCAACTCTTGAGGTGACGAAGATCAGTCGTTTGCTGGCTTGCCGGAAGGTGCTGCTTGAAGAGTATGGCGGTTGGCACACGGTGGCTCTGGAGTGGACTCCGCTGGAGCATGTTTTTTATGTGAATGGGCAGGAAACGCAGCGCCAATCCTACAAGGATGTTCCCATTACCACGGTGCCGCTACACATCATCGCCAGCTGGCAGAGTGGCACGCCAAAAACCAAAGATGCAAAACCGTTCTACGGCCGGCTCGAGGAGGCCCAACTTCCCGATCAGGTGAAATTTGACTATGTCCGCGTTTATGAGGAAGACCAGGGGAATAAAACCGCCCCGGAAGTAATGGTTGAACAGCTTGATACCGGAAAAATCATGGAGGGGAGCACGGTCCGGTTCAGGGTTCGCGCCAAAGACCATGACGGTTCGCTCAAGAAGCTAATGCTGTTCTCAAAAGGCTATCTTCGTGCGGAACTTGAAGTGGACGGGAGTGAAAGCGAGCAGGTCTTCACCGTCTCAAATCTCTTCACCGGCGATAACACCATCAAGGCCATGGCTCAGGACAATGACGGACTGGTCGGCGTTTCCCCATCCTTGACGCTTACCGTCCTCACAGGCCGCGAATATACCGGCACCGCCTACAAGGGGAAACCGCAAAGCATTCCCGGTCGGATCATCTCCGGGCACTATGATGAAGGCGGCAATGGCGTTGCCTATGCGATGGGACGCACCAGCAACAAGGATAAGAATTCTGTGTGGCGAGCCGATGAAATTGGCTGGTCCACAGAATCGGCCATTCCTGCCGGAGGAGAATCATCCGAACCAGCATGGGTGACCTATCAGGTGAATGTCACGGAAACCGGCGAGTATGATGTGGAACTGTTCATGAACCGTCCGCAAACGGCAGTCACACAATCTGCCCATAAACCGGCCGAGGAAGAATTCATTCAACTCGATGTTGATGGCTCCAAGATGGCGGAATGGACGATGTCTTCCCAATGGAGCTCCGGCGAAAAATGGCGCGACCCTGTTTTGCCAATCGGCAGGCAGCGGATCAAGTTGAGTGCAGGGAATCATCAGCTCATTCTCCGCTTCGACCGCGTGAAAACCTTCTACACCTTCTTCGGCGGACTCGAATTCACTAAGGCCAAATGAAAAACGGCCCTATCCGGAAATTCAGCTTCCCGCTGGAAAGAAATCATTCTTGAAAACCGATCCTTCGCGGCCTGTGTGAAACCAGCAAGTCCGGAACACATCACTTCGCTTCCCGGTCTGCTCAGCTTCTGGACCTTCCAGGAGCCTGCCGGGAATGATCGCGTGGCCATCGGCCCGCATCGCTATGCCCTGCGCGATGCGGGCGAGCCGGTTGGTCGCGCGGGCGAGGGAATCTTCGGTTCCCACGCGGCGGAGATAGGTCCTGGTCGCTGGCTTACATGCCCGCCCGAATCATGCCCCGCTCTCAACCTGCACGGACCGTCGGCACAAGTCAGCGTAGTCGCGTGGATCAAACCCCGCCGACAGGATCCACCTTGGTGCGAGTTCATCGCCGGACTCTGGAATGAACGGGCCATGCGACGACAATATGGACTTTTCCTTGGCCTTGGTCTCACCGATGTGAAATCCAAGCGCCAAGTCTGCGGTCATGTTTCCGCCACCGGCGGTCATTCCGCTGGGCTCAACCACTGCGATGACGCCTCCTCCGGCGACACGCCTGTTTCAGACGATGTTTGGTCCATGGTTGCCATGACCTATGATGGCACTGCGATTCGTTCCTATCTCGACGGCCGTCTTGATTCCCATCCCACCCGCAACCCATATCCTTACGCCGCAGGCATCCATCGGGGAGGCGATTCCGCCGCGAGCGCCTTCACCGTCGGAGCGGTCTCGCTTCCCCACATTCGCCTCGGCCATCCGCGCTTCGACCCCTCGACCACCATGGGCAACACCTTTGCCGGACTCATCGGCGGGCTCGCGGTATTTTCCCGTGCCCTGAGCGAGGAGGAAATCGCCCGACTGCACCAAGCGACTGCCGGATCTTAACGAGATTCCGCGTGGCGCGGGATCGTTTTTACCTTTCACTTTTTACCCAAACCCAGCATCCGTGCCTCGCGGGCATAGGCGCCCGGCGGCATGCCATGGCGCGCGCGGAACAGGCGGTTGAAGTAGTAAATGTCTGGGGTGCCACATCGTTCGGCGATTTCCTTCAAGGGCAGCATTGTCTTGCGGAGCATGCGGGCCGCTTCATCCATGCGCGCCTTGAGACAAAACTGGCGGAAGGGAAGCCCGGCCGCTTCGCGAAACAGCCGCCGGAAGTGGACCTGTGAGATGCCGCAGGAACGGGCGGCCTGGGCCTCGATCCAATCGTGCGCAGGTTGGCGGCGGATGCGGGAGATCAGGCTCTGCAGTTTTTTTTCATAGGGACCTTCGTGCGAAGGCAGCGGTTTTTGCAGCCGAATCTCGAGGAACATTTTCTGCAAAAGAAGCCATGCACGCTCTTGATCATGATGGTCGAGCGCGGCTTGAAGACGCTCCATTTTGCCGCGAAAGGGTTCCGCGTTTTGGATGAAACAGTAAGCGTTCGCCGACGATGAAGGCATCCAGCCCGAACGGCGAAGTTGATCCACCCAAGGGCCGCGGAATGTCACATAGTAGTGGTCCCAGCCTGGTGATTCCGTCTTACCGTATTCGAATCTTGGGCCGGGCCAGGTCCACCATGCGACTGGGGCGGTGAGCATCTTGGTTGCCCCGCCATCCAGCGCCCAACGGATCTGGCCGGAGTGCGCGTAATTAAGGCCGCAGAAACCTTTGAAGACCGTGTCGATCCAGACGCGGCAGCGCGGGAGGTGGTCGTAATGATGAAATACAAAGGGCTGTTTCATGCGTGATCAGAACATGCAAAATATTGATCGGTCCGTCCATTGCCGAATTCATGCAATCGCGTCAGCTTCATGCGCAATGACTGGAACCAGACTACATTCGGCCGAATCCATAGGGATCGGCATCATAGGCACGGGCGAGATCACCCGCATCATGCGCCCGGCATTCAGCGGATCCACGGAAGCACGGGTTGTCGCGGTGGCGGATGTGAACATTGACGCCGCGCGTGCCGAAGCGAAGGCATTGGGTGGAGCGGAAGTTTTCGCCGATTACCGGGCCCGTTCGATCGAAGCCTGGCGAAGGGCAATCTGCTTGACCACAGAACATGCCGACAATCTCGAAACGAAGGAGGTGACGCCATGATCACTCAATCACCTATAGGACGCATGTCGGTGGAAGTTCGCCGATACGATGGGAACCGGCGCGTGTCCACGTCGGTCATTTGCCCTTCCCTGGATGAGGCGACACACGACAACGGGCTTGTGTGCAGAGTGGAAGGCACCGAGTGGGAAACGCACGCCACGATCCAAGTCGTCCCGGAAAGCGGTGCGGAGGCGCGCGATGTTGTTGTGCGGATTCGCCTTGGCGAGGGATCCTTGGATAATGCCGCCATCGCGGTGCTGCTTCATGCTTCGCCGTGGTCGGCCTCCAACTATGTGCTGGTGCCGGGCAGTGTCTATGACGGTAATCGCATGACCGCGATCAAGGTGCCGTATCCCACGTGCCTGACGGAACCCGATATGCTCGGACCCCTAACGCCCGAATTCATCTCCGATGTGCCCCGGCTCACGCTGGGCGCGGGGCCCTCCCGCATCCAGCAGACTTGGACTGACGGGGCGATGCCTGCGGCGGGTTTTCTGAATGCGCAGGCCGGCCGGGCCGTCCTGCTGCAGTTCCCTCCAGCGAACCACTTCGCCGATCCTATGGTCGAGTTCGAGGAGTCCGAAGATAGGGCCTCCGCCACGCTGGGGCTCGTCACGCCCGCCGTCCGCGAAGGCTTCAAGTGTGACAAGAACAGCATGGTGCCCAGTGATGACCGCGGCAGGCGATTCTTGCCCGGGGATGAGGTCTGCGTCCGGTTCCGCCTCTGGCAGTGGCCGGCGGACACGGTGCAGGCGTTGTTTGACCGACTCCTTGATGTGCGTGGGTATTGGACGGCGACGGGGATGCCGGAACCATTGAATCATTCCCGCGCCCTCGCCCTGCTCCATGAGAAGTATGCCCGCGATAACTGGGTGGAGCCCCCCGGCTACTTCGCGTCCGAAATCATGGATCGCCAGAAATCGGCCTGGCTTCCCGGGTGGGTTGGAGGGCTTCCCACGAGTTACGGATTTACACGCGCGGCGGAGCTGGCCGCAGACCCGGGTTGTCCGATGCTGCAGCGCTCGCTCCGGCATCTGCAATATTCCCTCGGCCGGATCACTGCGGCCGGGTTCTTTGATACCGCGGCGGATGGGCGCGAATGGCAGGGGGAATCTAATTTTCCACCCCAGACCGCCTCGCGCCATCTCGTCAGGGCGACTGCGGATGGTCTATACTATGCCATTCTCCAGATTCAGTCGCTCCAGCGGCTGGACCCATCGTATCCAATTCCCGGGCAGTGGCGGTCCGCCTTGGACCGGATTGCCGGAGGCTTGGCAACGCTCTGGGAGCGTTACGGGCAACTGGGACAATTCGTTGACCGCTATACGGGCGACCTGGTCGTGGGCGGTTCCGCGTCAGCGGCGATCTCAGCGGCGGCGCTGGCGCAGGCGTCGCGATTCCTTGACGCCGAGCGATACCTGCAGGCGGCATGTGCATTCGGTGACTTTCTCTATCGGAAATTCGTCCAGCGCGGCGTGCTGAATGGCGGACCCGGTGAGGCCGGACAGGCGGCGGACTCGGAGTCCTGTTACGGCGCTCTGGAAAGTTTCATCACGCTTTACGAGTTCACGGGTGATCGTGAATGGGTGCAACGCGCGCGGGACGTTGCCCATCAACTGGCCTCCTGGGTGGTCCCATACGATTTTTCGTTTCCGGCAAATAGTTGCTTCGGACAGCTCAACATGCGAACCACGGGCGCGGTCTATGCCAATGCCCAGAATCGCGTGGGCACCCCCGGCTATTGCACGTATTCGGGTTCCGCGTTGCTCCGTTTGTCCCGAATCACGGGGGATGAGCGATATGCCCGGCTCCTCGCCGAAACCACGCAGGGACTTGGTCAATACCTGTCCCGTGAAGACCGCCCCATCGCTGCGTTGAAGCCGGGCTGGATGAATGAGCGGGTGCAACTCAACGATTGGCAGCCGTGCAATCAATATGGCGTGTTCCAAGGCTCCTGCTGGTGTGAGTTGTCGTTGTTGCTGTCCGCCGTGGATGTGCCCGGCCTGTATGTGGATCCCGTTCGACGCGCCGTATGCACCTTCGATCACCTCGAAGTCGAGCGACTGGATGCCTCCGGGACGGAAGATGATTTCCGCATCCGCGTGCGCGGGAGGTCGGAGTCACGAATGCCATTCTGGGTGGGACTTCCTTCAGCCGGGCTGGATCACCATGCGCCGTTACAATGGACAAAACATGAGGTGACCGGCCGAGTTTGGAGCACCTTGACGTTTCCGAGGGAAACCAGCCCGTTGGATTTGCCCTAAAAGATTGTCCTAGTTGTTGTGTAATCAACTTCATCACGCACCCTGAACTGGGGGACATCCTGATCGAAGAGCTTGGCCTGCCCGAAACGACTGCCGGACCTTAACGAGTATCCGCGTTCCGCCAAACTTGAGGTGCGCAGCCGAACTTCATTTTGAATGCCCGGGAAAATGCGCTCGCGCTTCCGAATCCGCAATGTTCGCCCACGCTCTCCAACTTGATCGCGGGGTCTGACATGAGCTGCATGGCACGCTGGAAACGCATCTGATCCATGATCCGGTTGGGGGAGGCATGCAGCACCTGGTGAAAAAGCCTTCGCAGGTGCGGTGCCGAGACTCCAACAGCGCGCGCTATTTCGGGAAAAGCCGGGTTCTCCTCCATGCGTTTGGCATACCAGAGGATCGCGGCGTTCACGCGGCTTTCATAGATTGGATGGGGCTGAGGGGAGTTGCACCCCGCAGCCCTTCCACACCACCGGACGTGCGGTTTTCCGCATCCGGCGGTTGAACCGGCAGTGGTCAGCATTTCTCTGCTGCCGCCTCTGCGAAGGTCCATGGCAGGATGAACCCATATTGTTGAAGTCGCTTGTTGGATAGGGCCTGATTCATTTGCCAGAGCCGCGCTATGCGCCATGCCCCCAACCCGCTGTAGGCCAAGCCGCATGCTCGCGTTCCCACGCCGAGTCGGTGTAGGGCGTTGAGCCGCCCTTTCGGCGTGCTCCAGCGAAGCCAGAAGCATTTGCGCATGTGGCGGCGGATCCATCCCGTTAGGTCTTCCACACCCCACCGCCTTTCGGCCAGTTGGTAGTAGTTCCACCATCCTTGAATGTAGTCCCGCCATTGGTCGCGCAGTTGCTCGCTGGTCAGGCTTTGGCGGGCTTCCCAGAGTTCGCGCACTTTGGCTTTCAATCGCTGGATGCTTTTCGGGGCGATCGAGATCGTCCCGTCCTCTTCCAACCGAAAGCCGAGCAATGCGCTTTCTCCGGTCGTTCCACTCCCGCTCTTCTCGCGGTTCACAGGCAATTTCAGGTGCTTTTCTATCCATTCCGTTACGCTGGCCAGCACGCGCTCCGCCGCTCGGGGACTGGTAACAAAGATGGCTATGTCGTCGGCGTAGCGCACGAACGACAGGCCACGGCGTTCCAGTTCCTTGTCCAGCGGGTCGAGGTAGATGTTGGCCAATAGTGGGGACAGAGGTCCACCTTGCGGCGTTCCTTTGCCCCTTTTGTAGCGGCTGCCGTCGGGCTGTTGCACGGGCGCTCTCAAGATCGCTCCGATCAACTTCTTCAGGCTTTTGTCTTCAACATGCTTGTCGAGCAGGTGCATCAGCTTGTCGTGGTTCACCTCGTCGAAAAACGACTTTAGGTCGATGTCCACCACATACCTTTTGCCCTGCTTGACCAGCTCCTGCGCCGCACGGACCGCGTCATGCGCGCTCCGCATCGGGCGGAAGCCGTAGCTGTTCTCACTGAAGAACGGTTCGCACCGCTCACTCAGCTTCTCATGGATGGCTTGTTGGATGAAGCGGTCTTGCACATTGGGCACGCCCAGTGTGCGTTCCCCGCCGTTCGGCTTCGGGATCGTCACCGCCCGCACTGGGCCGGGGTTGTATTCCCCGCTTCTCAGTTTGACTTCGATGCTTTCCCAATGTTCCCGGATGTGGACTTGCGCACTGGCAATGTCCCGTCCGTCTGGACCTGCTGCTCCCTTGTTGGCTTCAACCGCCTCCCACGCTCTGTTGAGGTTTTCCTTTTCAAGCACCGCTGCCATCGTGGGCTTCGGTGCTTCCATGGTTGCTTCATTGGGCCTCATCTGACGCCTCCTTTCGCGGCGGCTTCGACTCGACAGCCGTGGGCCGAGAGACTTTGAAGGATTCCACCTTCGACTCTCTTTCCACCAGCCCGGGTGGTTGCCGCTGTTGCAACGCCCAGATTGTTTCGTCTGTCTTCACGCCGACTTCCCGCCGGATGGTTGGCCGTTGGCCCTCTCTTGGTTCTTCGGCCCTTCGTTCCTTCCGTGTTTCCACGGCTCTCTTCACTACTACGGCCTCTGCTGACTCCTCCGCCGATCTCTCGGCGGAGATCTCCCCGGGTAAGGTGCATGAACATTCTCTTGGGTCCCGTGCCGCCAGGCTCTACTTGATGCGTCTTTCGGTGACTTTCGGATTTCGCGTTTCCTAGCACGCTCATCGCCCGCATCCAGCCTCTCTGCCTGTTCGTGTTCCTACGGTCGTTTCCTTTGCTACGGCCTTCTTTCGTGCTGAGTCCCTCGCGGAACCCGCCTTGGCTTTCACTACGGTTGCTGTCACTACTTCCGGTCATTTCTTTCTATTTCATTTTTTTTCCTGACTTGTTCATGCCCATGCCGGGCACACTAGTGTAGTGT
>JBIIUB010000137.1:0-4687 GCA_044340205.1 Terrimicrobiaceae bacterium | reverse complement strand
TCTACTACCGCCTCAATGTGTTTCCCATCCAAGTCCCCCCGCTCCGCGAGCGCACGGGGGATGTCGAACTCCTCGCCAATCATTTTCTCGAGCGTTTTTCCAAGGAACATGGCATCAAAAGCGGTGGGTTTTCTGAAAGCGGTATAGCTGGACTGCTCGCCCACAATTGGCCCGGCAATGTGCGCGAACTTCAAAATGTCGTCGAACGCGCCGCCATCCTCGCCGAGGAAGGAGTTCCCATCAGTGCCGAACTCATGGGGCTAACCCCGCCAGCGCCCGTTGCTGCACCTCAGGCGGCTCCCGTTGTTCAAGAATCCGCTACTCCGGTTCCCGCCTCGAGTTCCGAAGTCATGCCACTCCACGAACTCGAAAAACGAGCCATCTTCGAAGCTCTCGAGCGCACAAACGGCAACCGCACGCAAGCCGCCGAACTCCTCCAGATCAGCATCCGCACCCTCCGCAACAAGCTCGCCGAATACCGGGGCGACAACGAGGAAGCAGCCTGATTTTTTCGCATTGACACCATCCCCTCGCGGAAGCCAGTCTCCGCGCCCGTGTCCACGCTCCGTCGAAAAATCCTCGCTTCCTGCGGCCAAGTCATAGCCGCCGTAGCGTTGTTTTTTATCATCGGTGGCCACTGGGGAGTCCTGCAAACCGTGGCCTGGGCGAACATGATTTGGACCTACTCCACGCAGGACGGCTCAGTCCTTGCCGGTGCGAAAAAAACCTTCGACGGCGAGCACCCCTGCAACATGTGCGATTCGATCAAGGAGGCCAAAAAGCAGGAAAAGAAAGCGCCCGAGATTTTGTCGGCCACCAAGAAAATCGAACTCTTCGCTCTCAACGATGCCAACCTCCTCCCCGTGCCCGTCAGCGCTCCGTTCCAATTTCCCCTCCCACGGAATCTCACGGCGGAATCCCGCCCGCATTCCCCAGCCACTCCCGTGCCCATAGCTTGAGGCGCGTGATTCTTTTCTAAAACCCAGACCCCTCGTCCGGATTAACCCAAGCCTTGGGCGCCGCACATTTCTTCGCGGCCACAAAAACCTCGGCCTCCTCTGCGGCATCACTTTTGTGCGTTCGATGTCGAACGCCACGCGGAGGAGTGAATATCTAAATATTGTTAAATAAATGAAAAAAAATACTTTAAAACAAATTTTACAGCCTTGCCTCGCTTTGGTTGGCGCTCTTTTGCTATCCACGGCAGCAGCATTTGCGGAGCCTGAACTGTCTCCCTCACCATCACCCACTCCTGGCCCTGAAGCCCCTCAAGTTCTTCCGGAAACGGTTGTAACGGCAAAACCAGAGTCTTTGACAAACCCCTCCATTTCAAGCCGCAGGGAGCAAATTGACGAAACAGTAGGAGCCGGTGAGATCATCGATGCCGAGACCTACAAGCGCGGACGCTCCACGACATTGAAAGACGCCTTGGATTTCGCGCCGGGTGTATTCGTCCAACCGCGTTTTGGCGCTGAGGAGGCGCGTATTTCGATTCGTGGTTCGGGTATTCAGCGCACTTTCCACGGCCGTGGACTCAAACTCTTGCAGGATGGCATCCCGATCAACCTTGCCGATGGAAGTTTTGACTTTCAAGTTATCGAGCCTCTGGCTTCGAAGGCTGTGGAGGTCTTTCGCGGCTCGAATGGCTTGGAATACGGAGCAACAACGCTTGGCGGGGCGCTGAATTTTATTTCTTACACGGGATACGACGCGCCGTTGCTCGATGCCCGCTTTGAATTTGGAAGTTTCAATACCTACCGGGCGCAGCTTGCCAGCGGCGATGTGGTCGGACCGTTCGACTACTATGTGAGCCTCACGCATTTTTCCACAGATGGGTATCGCGATCACAGCAGTCAGAACAACCAGCGTCTCTTTGCCAACCTCGGCTGGAAATTCAACAGCGAGCTTGAGACCCGCTTCTATGTGGCCGTCGCGCAGACGGACTCCGAGCTTCCCGGTAGCTTGACTGCGGCGCAATTGGAGGAGGACCCCACCCAGGCGCAACGCGTTCCGCCGTTCCTGCGCTCGCTTCAACCTGTGGCGCGTTTCGACTATGTCACCAGCAACTGGAAGCGCGATTACGACCTGATTCGTATCGCGAACAAGACTACTTGGCAGATTGATGACAACCGTCTCAGTATCGGTGGCTTCTGGTCGCGCAAGGATTTGGATCACCCGATCCTTTTCGTCATCGACCAGTTGACGAACGACTTCGGCATATCACTTCGCAACGATTACACCGGCGATTTTTTGGGCCATAAAAACAGCCTCATTTTCGGATTCTCGCCAACATGGGGATATGTCAACGACTCGCGATATGTGAACGATTTCGGCGAGCGCGGAAGCCAGTTTGCAAGCACCGAGCAGTCCGCACTGAATCTTGATTTCTACCTGCAGGAGCAATTTTGGATTAATTCGCAGTGGGCGGTCTGCGTCGGTTCGCAATTGAACTATGTGCAGCGCAACAGCACCGACAACTGGCCCACGGGTCCGGACAACAGCGATTCTCAAAGCTGGTGGGGAGTCAGCCCGAAGGCGGGTTTCCTTTATCAACCGGTCAAAGAGGTTCAATTCTACACAGACTTCAGTCGCAGCTTCGAGCCGCCCTCATTTGGCGAACTGGTCGAGGCTTCAAATGGCCAAGTCGGACTTGTCCAACTCGACGCCCAAACCGGATCAACGATCGAAATCGGCACGCGCGGGCGCTTCAAGCATCTGACCTGGGATCTTTGCTACTATTACTCGTGGATGCAAAATGAACTCATGGCTTATGAGATCGCGCCGGGCCTCACGCAAACGGTGAACGCCGACGACACCCGCCATCAAGGAGTCGAGTTCGCGGCAAACTGGGATATCTTTTACAATCTCTTCACTCACGAAAAAGCCGACTCGAAGGGCTTTGAAGGCGACTACTCGAGTGAGAAACCCGATTTCGACCGGGTTTTGTTGAGGGTAAACTACCTTTGGAACAACTTCGCCTATGTCAACGACTCGGTGTATGGCAACAACCTGCTTCCAGGTATCCCCGAGCACTACATTCGTGCTGAATTGCTTTACGAGCACCCGTGCGGATTCTATATCGGGCCGAATTTCGAGTATGTGCCGGTGGGCTACAGCATCGACTCCGCAGGCACAGTGTTCACCGACAGCTATGCCCTCCTTGGAGCCAAAATCGGCTGGCGCTCGCCCACGGGCTTGTCGGCTTACTTCGAGGTTCGAAACATTGTTGATACCACCTACACGGCGACATCCGGCGTCATAGCAAATGCCAACGGACTCGATGTGGCCCAGTTCCTGCCGGGGGATGGTCGTGGGTTTTACTTTGGGGTAGAATATCGCTGGTAATGAAAGCTTCCACTCTCCGTCGTCTCCACCGCTGGCTCGGGCTGATTTTCAGCCTGAGCATCCTGGCATCCGCTCTCAGCGGCGTGCTCCACACCATCATGGCCCACAAGCAACCGCCGCCACCAGCGGTCAAGCCGAGTGGATCCTTTCTCGATCCCTCAGCGATCCGAATCGGACCCGCCGAGGCTATGAAAAATCTTGCGCCGGATTTTGGAAATGTGGCCGCCATCAATCTCAGGATGATTGGTGGCGAGCCATGGTATCAAATCTACGGAGCCTCACCCGTTCCATCCTATGTCAGTGCGTTGGACGGCCGGATCGATCCCTCGCAGGATGAAAAATACGGGGCCGAAATTGCAGAGCGGTTTCTTGGTGGCGCGAAGGTGGCGAAGACCGATTACTTGACCTCCTTCAACAAGGAATACATCAACATTTTTCGGGTGCTCCCGGTTTATCGCTTTGATAGCGAGGATGGCCGAGGGACCCGTGTCTATGTGAGCACAACCACGGGAAGCGTGACCCGATACACGAATGATCAAATGCAGTTTGAGGCAAATGTTTTCAGCAACTTTCACAAGTTGGCCTTCATTCCAGACCGCAAGATCCGCGATATCGTGCTCGTCACGCTCACCGGCGGCACGGCCCTCGCGGCTTTGGCTGGTGTTTTCCTCTTTTTCTACACGCGCCGGAAATAATCCCAATGATCGAAATTTTTTACAAAGGCGGCCCGATTATGTGGCCATTGCTGCTGGTCTCAGTTATTGCGCTAACCGTTGTCATTGAGAGGTTATTTTTCATCGCTCTCGAAAAAAAGAACCGCAACCCCGCATTGGTCGGAGATATTTTGACCAAGGTGGAAAACGGGCATGTGGCTGAGGCCGCGCGCTTGGGCGAGGGGTCGAAGGACTTTGTCGCTCGGGCCCTGACCTATGCGCTCACACATCGCGAGAAGTCCTTCAGCGAGGCCATGCTGCGCTCGGCAAATTGGGAACTCAAGCGCTTCAACCGGGGACTCACGCTCCTCGATACAGCCATCACGCTCGCCCCGTTGCTGGGACTGCTTGGAACCGTGGTAGGAATGATCGGGAGTTTCAATATGCTGGGAGGGTCTGAATTGGGCGCCCCCGCTGCGATCACCGGAGGCATCGCCGAGGCACTCATTGCGACGGCATTCGGCTTGGGCATTGCGATAACAGCCCTGCTGCCATTCAACTATCTCAACGCCCGCGAAGAGGAGGCCCGGCTGGAAATCCAAGACGCCGCCAGCCATGTGGAGCTGCATCTGAAAAAGTAGGCGATGGATATCCCAAGATTTCGCCAGAAACGCCGGGCTCGAATTGAG
>JBIIUB010000056.1:0-17837 GCA_044340205.1 Terrimicrobiaceae bacterium | reverse complement strand
CCCGTGGTGATGCCTCCAGCGAAGATCAGATTGGAGCCGCTTGCCGATGCTTGACCGCGTGATCCAACCGTGGCGTCGCCCGTGAGGGTCGTTAGCCCCGAGATCGTGAAATTTCCCGTTGAGAAAGGGACTTGAATGGCTCCACTACCGGTGCCAGCCCCTGCAATGGTGAAGTTGTTGGAATATGTCCCCGTAGAGGTAAGACCCATAAATGCGCCTGAAGCAATCGTCACATTGCCGGTGCCCAGGGCGCTACTGTTACTATCCACTCGACCTGCATTAATGACGATCCCGCCGGTGAAAGTGTTCGTGCCGGTGAGTGTGAGTTGGCCGCTTCCGTTCTTGGTAATGCCAAAATTTGCGCCACTGATCGCGCTGGAAACAATGAGCACCGCAGCACCGCTGTTGTTGGTGACCGACCATGTCTGATTGCCCGCGAGGATGAGGTTGCTTTCGCTGATGGTGTGTGTGCGGGCAGTCGTGTTGGGAAGCGTGACCGTGATGCCGCCGGCGCCGATCGTCAGGTTGCCTGCGCCGTTGGAGATGGTGAAGTTACCATCGCGGTTGATGACAAGACCCAGTGCATTGACACTGGTGTTGATCGTTGCGTTGGATCCGCCAGTGCCGAAGGTAAGGGTCTGCGTGCCATCGGTGAGTGAAGTGGGGAGAGTGTCGGAATCCCAATTCGTTGCCGTGTTGATGTTGGTGTCCGCGCCGCCGCCATCCCAAATCGTGCCGCCCTGTGCAGTGCCGCAATGAGCGAGCATGAGCAGAGTCGCGGCAACAAGGCCGGTGGCAGGGTAAAAGCTCAAAATACTGGGGCATGCGCGAGGGACATGCATATGTGTCAGAGGAAAATGAAAGCGTCAAATAATTTTTTGGTTTTTTTGTTTTTTCAAAAAGCAGTTTTCTAAACGCACGCTGCCGGGCATGCCGACATTAAGGAGACGCGGCGACCCATCGCATTATTGTGTAGGTGAGGGAGCCTACGGTGCAGATTGGCGAATGATTTGCTTAAATCTAAATGTAATGGTTTTGGCTATTTTTTGGCTTCGAGGAGCACCTTGGTTTCAAGGCTTCCGGCTTTTGCGTCACTGCGGAAACGAATCGTTGAGAGATTCCTCATGCCGAGCTTGCGGCTTGGGGTTATTTCCACCGTGGTTCCGGTTGGCGGGGTGATGACCGCACGCCCGCGAGCACCAGTTATGATGATTTGGCCGTTTTCGTTTTTGACGGGTAGCGGTGTGTGCCAAAGGAACTCGACCCCATCGCCATTGGTCAGTTCGTAATCATCTTTGATGGCGATTTCGCTCGCCGATGGGGAAGTGAAAGTGCGTTTCCAAGACTTGTAAAATCCGCTCCAGAGGACGCCAGAGTTGATCGTGGCGTTGAAGGCGGTGGCATCGCCGATGGCTTCGGGAATTACGGCAACGGATGCAGGGTTGGATGGTGCCGGGCGGTTGCCGGTTTTGAACACTGGCACGAGCATATTGTGGTTCTGCGCGTGCTTCATCGCCGTTGCCGTGGCATCGGAATAGCTCAAGCCACCAGGATCGGCCGCGAAGGTTTCACCCGCAAACTCGAGCACAAAGCTGCCACGATCCTCGTGGTTGTGTCCGGCTTTGGCAGGGCCGCCGATAACGACCAGTTTGGTCAGAAGGTCTCCGATTGCACGAGTCGATGCGGCAATGCCGTTATCAGGCAGATTCACGAAGGGTTCATAGGAATTCGGATCAACGCCGCTCAAATCGGGCGACGGCAAGGCCCATAGTTTCGTGTTATTCTGCCGCTGTGCCGGTGTGAACGCAGCCAGCATGCGGGCTGAGGCGCCGCCGGGGCGAATTTTGCTCATCACGCTGAGAACCGATGCACTCACCGGAGCGAACGGGCCACCTTGCATATCACCCACCACAATGAGTTGGTTGGGTTTTTCCATGCTACGGTGGGCCTCGATGTAGTCGTCGGTTTTGCTCAGCAGCGGCGGGAGCAGCTCTGTGAACGGCTTGTTGCGGGCATTTGCATAGATGGCCAGCGCAGGGAGCGCATTGTCGAGGGTGTAGGCCAAATACCCGCTTCCCTCGGGAAATCCGCCATCCGGAAGGAAGTTGAGCGCGAGGCTTTCATTCAATTCGGCAAAAGCGAGGTCGTTGTAGGGTTTCAAGTGTCCCCAGCCGCTTTGCTTCTCGAGCAGCGAATAGATGGCGAGGCGGCCGACGGAGAAGACCGGGAGCTGATTGCAGGTGAAAATGTAGGGATTTTTCCAAACATTGAAGTTGATGTTCCCAAGGCCGTCTTCGGCGAGGCGCCGAAGAATGAGTTCGCGTGCGGCGGGTGTCATGAACGAGCCGGCCAGATCAAAAGAGACCGACAACGCTTCGCAGACCTGAGCTTGGGCGAAGCAGCGTTGATCCCAGGAGCTGTCGGGAAACTCGGTGATGAAATCAACATCCCAATGGGGAATCAGCGCGATCTGCACCGCAGCCTTGGCCACTTCGCGGAGCGCCTGCTGGTCACCGGCAATGGCGGCTTTTTGCGCGGCATCGATAAGCCACATACTTCCTTTTGTTCCATCGCTCTTGGTGAAGGTGAAGGCCTGAGTCAGCCGATCCCCACTCTTGGTTCGGCGACCGAAGAGATTTTGATTGGCGCCACCCGTGAGGTGAGGCTCGAGGGTAATGGCTGGCTCGAGCTGTAGCCGCATCGTTCCGGCAGCAGCAGCGTCTTTTTTGGCTTCCTCAAATCCTGCCTTCGAGCAGAGCAGGTTGTAGAGCGGGGCGGCGCTGGCGGGGTCGGGAGTATCCCTGATGAATAAACCCATAGGCTGCTCGGTGAAACTCTTCCAGCGAGCGGCTTCAATCTCCGCAACCTGCGGGTCGCGGAGGCCAAGCCAGAGAAGATTTGCAGAAACCGGCCCCGGTGCGGCGGCGCCGAAAGTGATGCCGACCTTGTAGAGAGACTTCGCTCCGGGCAGCGGCAGCACGAACTGGTCGGTGTGACCGACTTCACACACAAATTCCTTGGTCACCGGGCCTGCATCGGTCTCGGCATTCAGGGTGACCTTTGATCCCTTGGGAAGTCCAGCGCTCAGCACGAGTTGCAAGTAGGGCGCCAATGCAACGCCGCCGCCGGCATAGGCGCGTTCTATCGTAGGTCCCTCACCGGCACCCGCCGCTGTCCATTTTAAGGTGATCATGCTCCATTGCTGAGTCGCTTCGGCCTTGGGACTCCGGCTTGCGATCTTCCACTTAGGCCATGCACCGAGATGGCGGTCCCAAAAGGCCTCAACAATTGCATCCCCGCCGGAGACAGGAACGATGCGGGCATCCGTAGGGCCGGACGGAGATGGTGTTGGTGTAGGTGATGCGGACGCGATTGGCGTGGAAGATGCAGTTGGCTCAGCGGGAGGCTTGGACGGGGTGGCAGATTCTTTGCAACCTGCACCTGCAAATGTGAGAGCCAATGCGGCAATAAAGATGGATGAATAAAAATAAGGACGAGTGGATTGATTCATGGGGCCGGATTCTAAAGTTTGTGTTTTGTATTTGAAAAAAATGATAGGATCTCGGTAGCGAGTGCCTTCGGTGCACCAAGGTAGTCCGGCCACGGCAGCACGGTGGGAATACCGGGATAGATGTCGAAGAAGTTGTCCGCGAGCGGTTGTTCTCCATCGAGGTCGAGGCAGACGCGCCAGGCGAAGGTGTCGCTGGTGAAGACAGCCTTGCCGCCTTTGCAGGTGATACTCACCTTGGCTTTCGGCCATTTCATTTCGCGGAAGAGCGGCAGGATGAGGCAATCGCGGGCGATCTCAGCGTCCTCGTTGGAAAGGACGGCAAAGGCCACATGCGTCTTGATGCCGAGCTTGTCCCACTGCGCGGCGGGGAACTCGGCGATCACCGTGCTCGCATTGGCGGAGAGCGTGACGGCTTTGCGCTCATCGAGCGAGTATTTTCCACTCAATGCCATGAGGCCGAAGCGCAAAGTAGCCTTGGTTTCGTCGCCTTCGTTGATGCCGTAAACCTTCACGCTCTTTTCCTCGCGGGTCACCACGACGGTCACCGGAGCGAAGGCGCGGCGCACCGGCCAGAAGGCGGGATTGCGGCGTTGCTTCCAATCGACAATCGTCCAACTGCGCGTGCAGGGCCACATGTCGTTGAACATCCAGAAGACGGCCGCCGAGCTGTCGAACATGCGGCGGCGGAAATTTTTGATGTATTCCGAGAGGCCCACCCCCTGAAGCACGCCGCCCCAATAGACATAGTCTTCGAGAGATAGGCTGCCGATCGGCTTGCCAAGCCATTCTTCAAACATGAGGTCCGGCGCATAGGCGGGGATGTTGTCCCACGAGGTCACCGCGTTGTCGTGAAGCTCCCAAGGGAAGGTGCCGATCTTGCCCGGTGCATCGCCAAAGCATTCACGGGTGGCCAGAAGGTTGTTCGGCCCGAGGATGCCGCCTTCGTTAGGGAACCGGCAAATCATGTCGCGGTATTTGCGAAAATCATTGTCGCGAAAACCAAGACTCCACGGGTGCTGGTCGCCGAGTTGGTCGGCGTTTGGCGATTCTCCGTCGGGTGAGAATGGCGAACTCGGTTGGTAATAGCGGCCCGGATCCTCTTCCTTGATCAATCGCGGCAGCACGAGATGGTAGAGCGCGTAATCGGGAAAGGCCACGCCCTTCTCGTAGTCCCATTCCCAGTTTCCCCACTCGATCTCATTGTTACCGCACCATGCGACGAGGCTCGGGTGGTGCGCGAGCCGACGCACCTGGTGCCTTGCTTCCTGCGTGACATCGGCCAGGAACGCCTCGTCAGTCGCGGGATACTTGCCGCAGGCAAAGATGAAATCCTGCCAGACCATGATGCCCTTTTCGTCGCAGAGATCGTAGAAGTCGTCGCTCTCGTAAACCCCGCCGCCCCACACGCGCAGGAAATTGCAGTTCGCCTCCAAGGCGCGATCGATGAGCACGGCATGACGCCGGCGGTCAATGCGGCTGAGGATGAGGTCCGCCGGGACATAGTTGCCGCCCTTGCAGAAGATCGGTTTGCCATTAATCTCGATGATGAAATAGCGCCCCTGCTCGGGATGTTTTTCCTGGTTCACCTGCATATGGCGGAAGCCGATCTTGCGGGTCAGGCTTCCCTCGGTTTTGCCAGCGACCACGAGTTCGACCGTGGCCTCGCTGCGGTTTTGTTTTCCGTGCCCGACAGGCCACCAGAGCTTGGGCTTGGCCACAGGAAGCACGGCTTCGAGTTTGTTCATGCCGGGTTGAAGCAGCACCGGCACACGCAGGGGAGAGGCAGATTTTCCAAACTTGAGTAGCAACTCGCCGCGCGTTGGCTTGTCGCTCAAATTTTCCGCAAAAACCCGCGCCGTGACACTTCCCTGGCCTAGATCGGCGGAGAGGTCGGGAATCAATACCGCGCGCTCCCAGCGGATGCCCGAGCAGATTTCCAAACGCACGCCGCCGGGTATGCCGACATTAACGAGGCGCGGCGACCAATCCCACCCGAACTCGCTCTGGGTTTTGCGCAGCCAGTTTGATTTCGTCTGGCGGTGGTTGAGGCGCAGTCCATAGCCCTCGGACGAGCGCGTCATCGCGTGGTAAATGCCGCTCTCGATCTCCACCACGAGTTCATTTTCGCCATTCCGCAGCGCGCTGGTGGCCTCCACGCGGCAGAGATGAAAGGCGTTGGCATGCGAGCCGATCTGCACGCCGTTGAGATAAATCTTGGCCGCCAGATCGAGGGTTTCAAAAAATAGCCAGGCGCGCTCCCCTTTGCGCAAAGGAGGCAACTTGAATGTGCGACGGTAATACCAAACCGTTTCCTCTACCCACCGGCAGGCGAGCACATTCGTGCCAATGCCCGGATCGGGAATCACGCCGTGATCCAGCAGCGTCTCATGCACGCTGCCCGGCACAGAAGCGCTCCACGCACGGCTCCAGTTTACATCGCCAGCCAGCACCCGCTTGGGTCGCTCACCGCGCTCGCCGTCGTTCCATCGAAGTTGCCAGGTGCCATTGAGGTCGATTGTTTGATTCATGAATTGTTGTGTGAGTCAGACGGTGATGGTGGCTTGTGGTGTCGACCTTCAATCCTTTTGAAGGGCAAAGCCAAGCAACATTCGCGCCTCCATACTGTTCGGAGTAAATACAATGCGCCGAAGCATTTTATCCTCCGGGGCGCATTCCGAGTCGACTTCGTGCAACTCGACGGTGAAGTTCCCGGGCTGTTTGCTCTTAAGGATCATTCCCTCCGTGCCGCCGATGCGCACGCCATCGCCCTCCGCTTCGCAGGGAAGATAAGTGGTGAAAACTTCCTGGAGCGTGCCGGGGGCTTTGGAAAACTCGAATTCGTCAGCGATTTCCAAGTCACCATGGGCGCTGAGCGTGAGCTTGCGCTCGAAGCGGGTAAGCGTCTGGTCGGGATAGGCATGGCTCAGGTCGATGCGCAGTGTTTTCGATCCATCGGCCGCCGCGTGATCGACGGCAAGGCTGGCACGATATTGCGAGCCCTCCTGCTGGAGGTGGCCATTGATGACCGGAACCGGGTGGCCCTGCGAACCGCAGAGGAGATTGTCATAGCGGTTCGGGCCGAAGACATCGGCCGTGTAGGTCGGTCTGCCAAGATCAGTGATCCAGGCTCGGCCGTCCCGGTAATAAACGAAACTGCCCAGGTCGTTGTGATTGTGCGAAGCCGCATTGTGGAGCGCGGTGGCGGCGAGCTGCACCCGGGAGCCGTCCGCAAGCGTGGTGACCACCTTGGCAAATCCCAGCGAGGGAAGATGAGCATCGGCAATCGGACTCGGCTTGCACTGGGCGGACTCGAGCCATGCCGGAGAATCCACTGCGAGCAGCAGATCGTGCCAGTTCTGCAGTTGTGGTCGCCCGTCGGAGCCTTTGTCGCAGAAATCAAACAACTGCGGCAAGGGCAGGAATGCGTTCACCATGAGAGCCGACGAGGTGCTCATGAAGCCGCTGCCGGAATCGGAGAAGAGGCAGGAATCCTTTCCTTCCAACCAGACCGCCAGCGGGTAGCGGGCGATGCGTTGCACGAGTTCCGAGTCCATCAAATTCAACAGCCCGCCGCTCACCTCGCGCAGCTCGACGGCCGCCTCGAGGAAATGGCCGAAGCCGTAATTCCAATACAATGGCCCCTCGGCACAGCCGCCATCCTCGCTGAATCCCGTCATGCCGAATTCCATCATGTGCGTGCAGAGCACGAGCAGGGAGGCCAGCGGTCGTGGCTCCTTCATGCGGTGGAGCGCCGTCTGGATCACATTGGAAAAACAGACATGGTTCCAGTTGTTCCGTCGGCACATCCAGATCGGCAGGTTGCGCCAATCGAGAGCGGCGGCCAGGGAACGCTCCTCGATGCGTTGACCAACTCGCCGGACCACCTGCGGATCGAGGCGATCGCCGACCGCGAGCAACAACTCGGAGAGCATCGCACCACAGCGCGTTGCGGTCAGATCCGCCGCATGCAGCTTCGCACTTTCCTGCGGCATCCAAAACTCAAAGTCGCAGAAGGCCCAAAGGGTTTCTTCCAAGCGACCCACATCTGCGGATGGATGATCAAGCCAGAGCGCAAGAGCCTCATCCTGAATGCGGGCCAGGGTATTGTTGATGATCGCTCCGTCGCGCCATTTTCCGGTGCGGTGGTATTCGCGGATGACGCTCCAATCGAGCCGCTCGATCGGATGCGCCTGTGGAGTGGAGGCATGGCCATAGGCATATCCCTCTCCCTGCCCGGCTAGCCGCTCCGCCAAGCGCTCGAAAAGTCCGTTCTCGCGCGCAAGTGCGATGGCCTTGGTGCGCTTGGAGGCATCGGTCAGGCCCGGCCATGGCGAAGGCGCGGCGGTCTTGCGCAGCGCCTCCTCGAGTTGAAGGGCCGGTTCAAAATGATCGAGAGCATTGCAAAGTGATGTCATATAAGGATCAGATATTCAGATCAGGCATCTATGGCGAACGATCAGCTCGCTGAAGATAGCCAGGAGGAGGCTCTGCAGGCCACTGCGGTGTTGATGCGCAGAATCGCCTTGTTAGTCGTCGCCGAGCTCTGGCTCGCGAGCGTGACACGCACCTCCGAGTCGGGATTGGCTCGACCGCGCAAGGGTATTGGCTGGTCCCGTTGAAGAACCATGTGATTCTGATATAGGGGTTGTATTTCAATCATGGGCAATAAAGCTCTTCAGGCCTCAGTTCTCTTGAAGAGCAAAGCAAAGCGATACGCGTCCCGACAAAGCGAGCATACTTACATGATGCGCCAGAATATTTTGTGCCCTGTCATTGTCGCAGGACCGCCATGCCGTGTCACAAGTGCCAACAGCATCGTGCCCTCGCGAGCAGAAGCGAATTGACGATAAAGTAGCCGGAGGCATGACGAACCAATAAAGACAAACCCTGCAAGTTTCACAATTTATTTTTGTTTATTTTGTTTTTATCAAAGAGGCGATTGGCACACGTGATTCGATGAATCTGCCGCGATCGAGCGCACAGGCGTTAAGTATAATCCGTTTCTTTAAAAAAACATTTTATTGATATATTGTTTACCTTGAGAAACACTATTCTAATGTCTGAAGCAGCCAAAGCGATCGTTGGGGAGTGGTTGGAGCAGTTTTCCTTGCCGGAACTGGTGATCCGGGACGCCGAGCATCCCGACATCTCGAAGTTAACAGAAATCCTTGCTGTGGTGGGTCCTAGGCGCTCAGGAAAGACCTTTTTCTTTTTCCAACTGATTCGCGAACTGACCGAAAAACAAGGCATTCCGAGGGATCGGATTTTGTTTGTGGATTTTGAGGACTACCGGATGGCGTATTTGGGCGAGGATCCCGCCGGTGAGTTACTTTCGGCCTTTGAGCAACTGGCAGGGCATGGGCCGGAGTATCTTTTTTTGGATGAGGTGCAGCAGTTGCCGAATTGGAGCCGGGTGGTCCGAACGCTTCACAATCGGCGGGCTTTTAAAATCCTGATCAGCGGCAGCAATTCGGAGTTGCTGAGTCGCGAAGTTTCCACCGAGTTGCGCGGTCGCTGTCTTGAGGTGGCGATGTTTCCATTTTCCTTTTCTGAATTTCTGCGCTTCAGAGAGATCGAGGTGAACCCAAGCATGATCCACACATCGGCCAAGGGTCGGATTCTCGGGGCCTTCGAGGACTACCTGAGCAGAGGCGGATTTCCCGGCGTGGCGGCGTGTGATTCGGCCATGGAGCGGCGGCGAGTGCTGCTGGGATATTACCAGACGACCTATTACAAGGACATCCTGGAGCGCTATGATATTCGAGCCAAGGAGACGCTGTCCTCCATGATGCGGAATGCGGTGGATCAAGCCGGCGAGATGTTTTCGATTTCAGCATTCACAAAGACACTCACGCAGCGCGGCATCGAGTGCAGCAAGCGCACGGTAGCGAATTACCTCACTTATCTGGAGGAGGCGTTCTTTGTGATCCTGACGGAAAAGTTCGCCTACTCGCAGCGCCAACGGACGGCGAATCAAGTGAAGTGCTATCTCTTCGACACAGGCTTCAAACAACTGGCGGTGAATTTTTCGCCCAACAAAGGCAAGTTGCTTGAGAACCTTGTCGCAATCGAACTGAGACGGCGGGGGAAGGAGTTTTTTTACTTTCGAGGCCGGGGAGAGTGCGACTTCATCGTCATGAACGGCGAGCGCCCGGAATCAGCAATTCAAGTGTGTTGGGAAATCCACGAGAGGAACCGCCAAAGAGAAACGGGAGGCTTGCGAGAGGCGCTGAAAGAATTGAATTTGAGCGAGGGGTTGATCCTGAGCCATGAGGGAGGGAACGAGGTGGATGGAATCCCGCAGGAACCCGTTTGGCGCTGGCTGTTGGGATTTGAGTGAAGAAGTGATTGCTGCCGGATTGCGAAGACTGGCACGGAGAAGAGAGAAAAATCATTTTTTTGGTAGGGTCGGTTCGTCCCATCAGCGATGTGCTTACTTACCACTTCGGTTCGCGTGACCCATTTTGACGCGCGCCGAGTGCGGCAGAGCGCTTGCATGCAGTTCCTTCATGGGGCTATAAGATTCCTCCAGCAGGCACCCCGCTTGCGACACGGAATGGGAAAAATCAAATCCGCAGCGATCAGCAAACTCCTCGATTTCAAATTGCCTGGGCAGAGGCCCGCTACCAAGGAAATCGGGGCCCATGTGCGCGCATTGATCAAAAACGGCACACTGCCTACCGGAACGAATATTCCCTCGACCAAGGCGTTGGCAGCGGCATGGAGCGTTTTTCCCAATACCGTCAAGCTCGCCCTCGATCCGCTCGTGAAGGAGGGCTTGCTGGACCGGCGCCAAAATCGCGGCACATGTGTCTTGGATGGCCACCGGAAAATCCGCCGGCTGGGAATCTACGAAAGTTTCGGTTCCATACCGACCTCCGACCGTGACTTCCTCGTCTCGATTCAGATTGAGCTGGCACGGGTTCTTGAAAAGCAAAATGCAGAACTCAAAATCTGGATAGACAGCAAGAAGTCGCCAAAAACTTTACCTGAAAACCTGATCGAAGCATGCGGCAAGCGGGAAATCGATGGCGTCGTGGCCAGCCATCCCAGCAAGGAAATCCTCAAGGCGATGAAGAGCCTTCCCGTGCCGTTCGCCGCGCTCACCTCCTATCGCGACTGCTCGGCCCGCTTGGAATTTCGCTATGCCGACCTGGTAGAGAGCGCCGTGCACCGTCTAGCCGAACGCGGGTCCCGGCGTGTGGGAGTGATCTCCAATATCACACCCGAACCCGCCACCGAGATTTCCAACCGGCAAGATGTATCCCATTTCTACGAAATCTTTGCCGAGACGGCCGCATCCTTGGGCCTGGAAACACGCCCGGAATGGGTCATCCATCCCGCGTCGAAGAAGCCGAATCTCGAAATCGAGCGCTTCGGCTACGAGGCGATGAAAACACTCTGGAAACGGCAGGATCTCCCAGACGGTCTCTTTATCTACCCCCACACAGCGGTTCGCGGCAGCCTGACGGCCCTGCTTGAACTCGGCGTAAAAGTCCCCGAGGAACTCCAACTCGTCGCCCACGGCAACATCGAGACCCCGATCCTCACCCCCTACCCCGTCGATTGGATCACCTCCAGCAGCCATGAAATCGTGGTATCCATGGTCAAACAAATCCAAACCGTCCTCGACGGCCACCCAGCAAAACCCATCCGCCTAACACACCGCTCAGCTTGGTAAAAACAAGGCTAGCTCCAGTAGCAACTGAGCCGAAGCACGGGGCGGCGTTTCGAAACCCAGGGACTGCCAGGCCCTTGGCGTCCCAATTTTCAGCTGCGAAGCGGCGTCCGAGGGGAGCATGACCGTCTCGGGCGTGCAGGTGTTTTTCGCACATCGTTGAGGTGGCGGAGCGAGTGTCTTTCACGGTCGAGACGACCGTGCTCCCCTCTTTTGCGCGGCAATGCGCTTCGTATCTTGGGAGGGTTCATCGTCCTCGCATGACCCATTTCTCAGCCGCGTAGCGGCGTCCGAAGGGAGCATGACCGTCTCGGTCGTGCAGACGGCAGGCTTGATGGGAGCGAAGCGGCGTGATGGCAGAGCTGTCCCGTCTTGGGTCAAGCCAACCGAAGCCCCGGGCAGGGCGGAGGAAGCACATCGGAGATGGCCCGCAGGGCGCAGCGAGCAGGGGCGCGAGCAAGGCAAAAGTTGACCAAGGGATTGCGTGCGGCGTCACCTGAGGAATCAACCTCCCACCATGAAACGCTACGGCTCCATGATCCGGCTCCGCCCGGAAAAATACGAGGAATACAAACGGCTGCACGCCGCCGCTTGGCCCGAGATCCTTGATTCGCAACTACTCGATCTACCACAAGGACGGCTTTCTGTTTTCCTACTTCGAGCATGTTGGAAACAACTTCGATGCCGACATGGCGCTGATAGCGGCCGACCCGCGCATGCAAGAATGGTGGGCCACCTGCAAGCCCTGCCAGGAACCGCTCGAATCGCGCCAACAAGGCGAGTGGTGGGCCGACATGGAAGAACTCTTCCATCACGACTAATACCCAAGCCTCATAGTGCAGGGATCCCCAATTTTAAATTGGGCTCAATTGGCGAAAAAGGCTTTTCAGAGAAAGCCTGCGTCGGGCCTTCGGAAATCGACAAAATTGTGAAAGCGTTACCTTGCTCGCACGACAGAGTGTTTTTGATCTCGCCTTAAACATTTTGACCGAGTGCGCAGAACTGCCAAGGATTCACCTCAACAACACGCGCAATTTTCCATGACCAAACTCCTTTCCAAATTCACCGTCGGCGACACAATTATCCGCTTCGACGCACCCGCCGAAGGCAAGGGCGCGCCGCAGCTTTCGCTTCATCCCAAGTCGCTCGCTCCGGTGAAACACCGCGAGTTTTTACCGCCGGATGTCGAAATCGTAGGCCTGCCAGCCATGTGGCAACCTGTGCGCGCCTGGTCGCTGGATGCGCTCGTGCAGCTCAAGTGCATGGAGGACATCTACGGTGGCTCCTTTTCCCAAGGTCGCACGATGCGCTCAGGGCATTCCACGGCCGTTCTTGAATTCATCGGTCAGAAGGTCCACAAGAAAAACGGCGGCACCAACGTCGTCACCACGCTCAAGCATCCCTCGGGACTGCGCTGCGAACATCAACTTTCTTGGCAGGGGAATGTGCCGGTTTTTTCCAGTCGCGTGAGTGTGCGCAACGCCGGCAAGAAACCGGTGACCCTCGAAATGCTCAGCAGCTTCTCGCTCGGTGGCATGACGCCTTACGCCCATGACGACGCGCCGAATCGATTGCTTGTGCATCGCTATCGTTCGACTTGGAGCGCCGAAGGCCGCCTCGACACGCAAGGCATCGAGAATCTGCAACTCGAGCGTTCGTGGATCGGACACGGCATCGCGTGCGAACGCTTTGGCCAGGTCGGCTCCATGCCGGTGCGGGGATTTTTTCCCTTCGTCGCGCTCGAGGATCGCGAGGCCGGTGTTCTCTGGGGCGCTCAACTCGCCACTCCCGGTTCGTGGCAGATGGAAGTCTTCCGCAAGGATGATTTCGTTGCGCTCTCGGGTGGCCAAGCCGACCGCGAGTTCGGGCATTGGTTCAAAACGCTCAAGGCTGGCGAAACCTACGAGACGCCCGTCGCGACGATCGGCTGCATCAAGGGTAATATCGATGAACTCGCGCAGCGACTCAGTTCCGCACAGGAAGGCCCGCTGGCGAATTTGCCCAAGATCGAAAACGAACTGCCCATCGTCGTGAACGAGTGGTGCACCAGCTGGGGCAATCCCTCTGAGGAAAATCTGCTGGCGCTGGCCCAACGGATCAAAGGGACGCCTGCCAAATACCTGGTGATTGATGCGGGCTGGTATCAGGCGGAAGGGACGAGCTGGTCCTCGGGGCATGGCGATTGGGAGGTGAGCAACCGCCTTTTTCCCGATGGTCTCGCCGCAGCCGCCCAAGCCATCCGCGAGTGCGGATTGATTCCCGGGCTTTGGTTCGAGATGGAGACCCTTGGAATTCACTCTGCCCGTGGAGCCAATGAAGACGCGCTGCTGCGTCGCGATGGACGGGTGCTGGATGCAGGCCGGCGTTTCTGGGATTTTCGCGATCCGCACACGTTCGATTATCTGACCAAGAAGGTGATCGACCTTTTGCGCGACAACGGCTTCGGCTACCTCAAGGTGGATTACAACGAGACCATCGGTTTCGGTGTCGATGGGGCCGAGTCGCCCGGCGAGGGACTGCGGCAGCATCTGGAGGGTGTCCAGAAATTCTTCCGCAAGATGCGCGAGGAGATTCCCGATCTCGTCATCGAGAATTGTTCCTCCGGCGGCCATCGTCTCGAACCTTCGATGATGGGCCTTTGTGCAATGGGATCATTTTCCGATGCGCACGAGACCCTCGAGATCCCGATCATCGCCGCCAACCTCCAGCGCCTCATCCTGCCACGCCAGTCCCAGATTTGGGCCGTGCTGCGCAAGAACGACACCGCACAGCGTCTCGCCTACTCGCTTGCTGCCACCTTCCTCGGCCGCATGTGCCTTTCCGGCGAGGTCCATGACCTCTCAGCTGCACAATGGAAGCTCAGCGTTTCCGCCATGGAACTCTACCGCCGCGTCTATCCGATCATCCGCGATGGTCACTCCACCTTCCACGGCGAGACAGGCAAAAGCTGGCGCCACCCGCAAGGCTGGCAGGCCGTGCTGCGCACCTCGAAGAATGGCAAACGCGCCCTGCTCGTCGCCCACACCTTTGGCAAAAATTTTCCAAAGTCCGTGCAAATCCCGTTCGCCGACAGCGGATGGAAAATCGATGAGGCCTGGCCCGAAAAACAAGGCCTGTCGGCAACCCTCAAAGGCAAATCCCTGCAACTCAACCTCACCGGGGAGTTCCGCGCTACCATTGTCAGCCTTCGCCGCATTTGAACTACAGCTTTAGGATCCAAGTCCCCCACCTCTGCAATCAATCAGAAATTTGGGTCAGGATAGTCGCTTAACCTCCTGAAATTGATTTTCGCCTGCAACAGGACTTGTGACATCGATATTAGAACCACTGTTCCCTCAGTGCTAACTCATGTCTACGATTTTTGAACAGCTGCCTCGATTCTCATAACCGCTGTTCTCTCGGAGACAACTCGTGTTCCATTTTTCAGAACAGTTGCCTGGATTTTCATGACAGCTGTTCATTTGAAGCAAACACGTGTATCAAATTTCATAACTGCTGTTCTCTCGGAGACAACTCGTGTTATCAAATCGACAACAGCTGTTCTCTCGGAGACGACTCGTGTTATCAAATCGATGACTGCTGTTCTCTCGGAGACGACTCGTGTTATCAAATCGATAACCGCTGTTCTCTCGGAGACAACTCGTGTTATCAAATCGATGACTGCTGTTCTCTCGGAGACAACTCGTGTTATCAAATCGACAACAGCTGTTCTCCCGAAGACGACTCGTGTTATCAAATCGATGACTGCTGTTCTCTCGGAGACGACTCGTGTTATCAAATCGATGACTATTAAAAGGGGTCAGAAATCGCATGAAACTGAGCAAGGAAGAAAAAGAAATTGAAGCCTTATACGAACGGAATGCGTTAGAACTCCGGAAGCCCGACAAGGCGATTTTAAGGCAGTTGAAAGCTGCCGCTGATAACACATTCAAGAAAGATCGCCGTATCAATATACGGTTGTCTGAACATGATATTGTTGGAATTCAAAAGGTCGCCGCGAACAGAGGAATCCCATACCAGTCATTGATTTCCGGCTTAATTCATCAGTTTGTGGAGGGCGACCTCGTAGAAAAAGCAACAAGCTAACATCGAAGATCGCCATGCTCCCGCTTTCACGCGGGTTGATAGGAAAGGGCGTAACGGGTCTTTACACCGCCCTGCCGCTGCGGATGAGGTGCTCCTTGCGGTAGGTGCGCGGGGGGCTTCCGAATTGCCGGCGGAAACAGCGGGAGAAGTAGAACTCGTCCTCGAACCCGCAGGCGTTGGCGACCTCTGAGATCGAGTCGCTGGTTTCGATCAAAAGTCGGCAAGCCTCCTGAAGTTTTAACCCCAGGGCGTAGCGCGCTGGAGTGATTCCCATGGACTCGTTCCAACGGCGTTGGAAGGTGGAAACCGACATGTTGCATTTGCCGGCGAGGGATTCCAGATTCGGTGGCGATTGCCAGTTGGTTTGGATGGCATCCATTGCATTGGATATGAGGGACGAGGCGGACACATGCGGAGGCAGAAGGGTTTCCAGAATGATTCGTTCGGCAATGCGGTCGATGCGTGCGGATTTTTCCTTGGTGGCGAGACATCGCACCAACTCCTCAAGGAGCGGCCTAAGCGCGGAGGGATTCGAGATCGGCCACACAGGCCGCGATTCCTCGATAAATCCGCATTGGACAAATCTCGGCATGAGTCCGCTGGAATAGACGAGGTATAGCTCGGTCCAGAATTCATGGGGCTCGGAGGGGCCGTATTCCAAATAATCGCCATCCAACTGTGTGATCACACAAGGGGCCTCGACCTTCCAGCAGTGCCCCTTCCGGTGAAACTCGCCACCACCATTGAGAATCAGAGAAAAATTTGCTGTGTCGAATTGGCTGCGCACCCAACCGGTCTTGCGGGGGATGAAGCCCAGTGAACTCAGTGGAGTCATCGAACGAAATGGTCCTCCTTCCTCGTGCCAGAAACTGACCGGAAAAGACAGGTTTTTGAAAAGGTTGTCCATGGCAATTTGTGATCAAAGCCAATAAACACGCTTCAAACAATTATGAATTCCCCAAAACTCCTGTTCCTTCAAGGCGGTTGGGACGGCCACAAGCCTGAACAAATCGTCCATAGATTCAATTCAGCTCTTCTATCGCGTGGTTGGCAAACGGAGACAATCACCAGCCTGGAACGCCTTGCCGACACGAACTGGCTCCAGACATTCGATGTCATTTCGCCCTGCTGGACCTGCGGGAAGCTTTCCAAGGAGGAAAGCGCAGGTCTGCGAGACGCTGTGCGTGCGGGAGTCGGGCTTGGCGGGATCCATGGTGGCATGGGCGATGCCTTCCGTGGCGATCTTGATTATGAATGGATGGTCGGCGGGCATTTCGTCGGCCATCCCCATGTGGGCGATTACACGGTCAAGGTCACAAGCCCCGAGGATTCGATTATGCAAGGACTGCCAGCGGAATTTTCCTACAAGTCCGAGCAATACTACATGCTCATGGATCCCGGCGTCCGTGTGCTGGCCGAGGCCGACTATACCTTCGAGGAACGCACCTGCACGATGCCAGTCGTGTGGACAAAACACTGGGGCAAGGGTCGCGTTTTCTACTCGGCCCTGGGACACGATCCCGCCGAGTTCGATACCTATCCGCAGGTTTTTCAAATGCCCCTCAACGGGATCCTCTGGGCAGGGAACGCCCTTTGATTTCCACCAAACACAACATCATGAAAAAATACAAAAACGCATCAGAGATTCGCGTCGGAGTCATCGGCTACGGCGGCGCCTTCAACATGGGGCGCGGTCATCTCAAGGAAATGGAAAAGGCCGGCATGACGCCTGTGGCCGTCTGCGAGGTCGATGCCGAGCGCTTGAAAGTTGCCGAGACCGATTTCCCCGGCATTCAGACTTACTCCACGGTCGCCGAAATGCTCCGCAAGTCGGATGTCAACCTCGTTACGATCATCACGCCGCACAACACGCACGCGAAGCTCGCGCTGCAATGCCTCAAGGCAGGTCGCCATGTGGTTTGCGAGAAGCCACTGGCCATCACCACCGCCGAGTGCGACGCCATGATCGCCGCCGCCAAGAAAGCCGGCGCGGTGCTCTCGACCTACCACAACCGGCACTGGGATGGTTGCATTCTCAGCGCCATCGATCACATCAAGAAAAACAAGCGCATTGGCGAGATCGTGCGTGTCGAGGCGCGCATGGGTGAGCGAGCGCAGCCTGGCGATTGGTGGCGCGGCAGCCGCAGCATTTCCGGCGGCATCCTCTACGATTGGGGCGTGCACTTGCTGGAATACAGCCTGCAACTCATCGACTCCGAAGTGGTGGAGGTGAGCGGTTTCGCCAAGGCCGGCTACTGGGCGCCGAAAACAAAGTGGAAAAAAGACACCATCGAGGACGAGGCCAGCGCCACCATCCGTTTTCGCAACGGCGTTTGGATGCAACTCACGATCAGTGCGATCGATTCAAACAAAAAGCCCGGCACGCTCGAGATCACGGGCACCGAGGGCAGCTACATTACGGACCTCCACGGATACGGTAGCGGTTACGAATTGCGCTCACGCACAGGCCAGTCACTCACCGTCGAGGAGGGCAGGCACCGCCCCGACGAATGGCACTGCTTTTATCAAAACATCGCCGATCACCTCACCAAAGGCACAAAG
>JBIIUB010000055.1:0-17949 GCA_044340205.1 Terrimicrobiaceae bacterium | reverse complement strand
TTTCTCGGCTTCCTCTGGCGTGGAGGCAACTCCACCGGGGCTGTTGGCGACGCCGAACAGGTCGAGGAGTTCTTTGGCTTGGTATTCGTGGATATTCATCTGGCGGTTTGGAAAGGGCGGAGGATAGCCACTCCCGAAGCATTTCGGCAATAGCGCAGAGATGATAAATTTTGACTAAGCCTTGGCGGCGACCGATTCCATTTTATCCAGCGCTTGGTCTAATGCCTTCTGCGGATGGATCCGCCCTGCCAAGCGCGAGGCTGCGTTGGCGGCGGCTGGTGTTTTCAAAAGCTTCTCCAGCTTCGAGGCGAGGTTCCGGGCAGTGATCGCGTTGCGGGTCAAAATCTCGGCCACACCAAGCCGGCGCAAGCGGGCGGCGTTATCCGGTTGATCAAAGGAGTAGGGGATGACCACCGAGGGGAGACCTGCCTTGAGCGCCTCGGCACAGGTTCCGATGCCGCCTGCGTGAACGATGGCGCAGGCCTGTGGAAGGATGGAATGCAACGGGGCGTAGTTCACAGCCAATATGGACTCTGGCAGATTCTGAGGCACGGCGGCGTTCCGTCCGGTCAGAAGAATTGCTCTGCGCTCGAGCATTTGAGCGGCTTCCGCAGCGGCTTGGTAAAACGATGGCTCGAAATGCGCAACGATCGAGCCAAGCGTGAAAACCACGGGCGGGCTACCGCATTTTAAAAAATCCCGCACCACTTCGAGATCCGCACCTTGATGATAAAATGGAAAGCCAGCCTGCACTGTTTTCTTAGGCCAGTCGGGCTGCGGGGCTGCGAGAAAGTCGGGAAACATTGCCAGCGTGCCAAAGGGGGAATGCTTAGCGTCAAAAATCGGATTCGCCCCAGCGGGCAGGCCCAGCGAGCGGCGAAATCGATAATACCCGCCGGCCCACATGCGTCCCTCGATGCGTCCAAAACAATACGCGAGACGGTGCAGCCAGGGACCCAAATGCCGGAATTTGTGCAACCAAGGCGCTGGCGCCAGCACACAGGGGTCGGTGGCGGAGAGCAGCGAGGTCGGTGCCAGAACGACATTCAGCCATGGGATTTTCTCATCCGCTGCCACGATTGGTGCCGTGTAAAGCAACTCGCCCACGACTAACAAATCCGCTCCTCTGGCCGCGCCACAAAGGTCCTCATGGGTTGCGGCGACATCTGCAAAAACCATGTCCCGCAGCAAACGCCGTGGGCCGCGTTTCAAGTCGAAGTAATAGGCAAGCGACTCCGCATCCTCCGGAATCTCAGGACGGAGCGGATGAAATTCCACGCCGGCCCGCTCCACATTCGCCGCATAGCCGGGGGCGGCGGCCACGACGACATCATGCCCGCGATCCCTGGCGGCACAGGCCATCGCGAGCATGGGATGCAAATCCCCAAGAGATCCGATGGATGCGAAAGCCAGTCTCATTGGACTTATCCTTGGTTCGCCGAAGGAGAAACAGCAAGGTTCGATGTGAACCGCATTAATTGAGACGCAATCTCAATAATTGACGCTTCACGCGAGTCTCGTAAGGTGTTTCCGATGTTTGGTGATTTGTCCAAAGCCATTTTAATCGTCGAAGCATGAAGCGCACGCTCGACAGCCTGCCGGTGGGAAGTTCCGCCCGCATTGAGGAAATCCTGTCCGATTGCGACCGCGCGAATCGCATGGCCACGCTGGGCTTCATTCCCGGTCGCAAGGTCAAGGTGACCCGTTTCGCGCCGCTTGGCGACCCGATCTCCGTCGAAGTCGATGGTCAGGAAATCAGCCTCCGCCGGGCCGAGGCGCGCATTATTCAAGTCCACCAGATCGCCGCATGAACGAGCCGGTCAATCAGACACCGAAACTGCGGCAAGGCCGCCCGCTGGTTGCCCTCGTGGGAAATCCCAACACGGGCAAATCTACCCTTTTCAACCGCCTCACCGGCCTGCGTCAGCATATCGCGAACTATCCAGGCATCACGGTGGAAAAAAAATCCGGTCTCCTTCGCGTGGGCAATATAGATGTCGATCTGCTCGATCTGCCGGGTTGCTACAGTCTCACAGCCGTCTCAAACGACGAGCGGGTGGTCATGGATGTGCTCGGAGGGCGGCGGGGCCTGCAGAAGCCAGACCTGCTGGTCTTTGTCCTCGATGCGACAAATCTTAAACGCAACCTGCTTCTTGTCTCCCAGTGTGCGGAATTGGGCATTCCCGCCCTGATCGCTCTGAACCAGTGTGACGCCGCCAAGCGCAATGGCATTCGTATCGATGTCGATCTGCTGGCGCAGCGGCTTGGTGTGCCGGTGGTCGAAACCATCGCCACTCGCGGGAATGGTTTGGAGGATTTGAAAAAGGCCATCGTTTCCGCGCTGGATGCGCCTTCTGTCCTGCCAAAAATCCATTGGCCGGAATGCATCACCCACGGCTGCGGTCTTCTCCGCGCAGGTCTTCAGAGCGCGGGAAGCGGCGAGCTCAGTCAAGCCGAGGCGCTGCGTGTTCTTTTCGATAGCGACAGTGTTTTCACCTGTGGCGTGAGCGACAAAACCTGCGTTCGAAAGTTGCTCGATACTGCGCACAATGAAATCCGTGAGTCGGGCCTGAATCCAGGCTCCGCCGAGGCTGTGATCCACTACCGCCACCTGGAATCGCTTCTCGACGGCGTGGTCGAGGCCAGCGGACCAATCGCCCGCTCGCATGACTCCATCGACGCCCTCTTGCTGAACCGCGTCTGGGGAACGCTGATTTTTCTCGGTGTGATGTATGTCGTTTTCCAGAGCCTCTACTCGTGGGCCGGGCCGCTGATGGATCTGATCGATGCCGGCACATCGGGCGCGCAGGATTTTATTCGTCCGTTCCTCACGACCACCCCGGCGCTGCAGAGCCTGTTGTGCGACGGCATCATTGCCGGAGTCGGTGGGGTGTTGATTTTTCTTCCTCAGATTTTGATTCTGTTTTTCTTCATCGCGCTGCTTGAGGACACCGGCTACATGGCCCGCGCCGCATTCCTTGTGGACAAGCTTTTCAGCTGGTGCGGGCTCAACGGCCGCAGCTTCGTGCCGCTCCTATCGAGCTATGCCTGCGCGATTCCTGGCGTGATGGCCACCCGCACGCTCAGCGATCCCAAGGCTCGGCTCACAACGATTCTCATGGCTCCGTTCATGAGCTGTTCGGCGAGGTTGCCGGTTTACATTCTGCTCATTGGAACCTTCATCGAGCCGCTCTACGGGCCGATGGTGGCAGGTGCCGTGCTTTTTGCGATGCACTTTGTCGGTCTTGCCATGGCGCTCCCGCTGGCATGGGTGCTGAACAGGTTTTTTCTGAAAATAAAACCCCAGCCCTTCATTCTCGAGATGCCGGACTATCGCGTGCCGACGCTGAGGAATATTTTCCATCGCATGTGGGAGCGCGGTCGTGAGTTTGTGCTCCGCGCGGGCACCGTGATTCTCGCGTTTTCGATTCTCATTTGGTCCCTGCTTTATTTCCCGCGCAATCCCGAGGTGGAGAAAAAGGCCACGGAATCATTTGTTGCAAAGGCTGCGGCCAACCATTCACCGGAGGAAATCCAATCTGCTTTGGCAAATCCCGAGTCGGAACTCGCCACGGCCCTGACCCACCAGATCGACTCCGCCTACATCGAGCAAAGTTATCTCGGTCGCTTCGGCAAAGCCGTGCAACCGGTCTTCGATCCTGCCGGATTTGATTGGAAGATCACCGTGGGCGTCCTCTCCAGCTTTCCCGCACGCGAGGTCATCATTGCCAGCATGGGGATCATCTACAACCTCGGCGCCGATGTGGACGAGGGTTCCGACGACCTGCGCGCCGTGCTGCAAAAGGAAAAATGGACCAGCGGACCGCGCGCGGGCCAGCCGGTTTACACCCTGCCCGTAGTGCTCGGAATCATGGTCTTTTTCGCACTCTGCATGCAGTGCGGCGCGACCGTGGCCATCATAGCCCGCGAGTTGAATTGGCGCTGGGCCGCTTTATCTTTCTTTGGAATGACCACACTCGCATGGCTCAGCGCGGTTTTGATTTATCAAGTTGACAGGTTGTTTTTTTTCCAATGACTCTTCCCGAATATCTCTTAATCCCTCCGATCATTTTAGGTGCGCTCGCCTTCCTTCTGCGTGGACTTTGGATGCCAAAACCCAAAGCCAAGCCGGACTGCGGCGGTGGTTGTTCCTGTAAATTCTCACACCAACGCAAATGACCTTCGATCTACACAGCCGCCGACTTTACGGCATTCTTGACCTTGGATATGTCGCCCCCGACGAAACCATTTCTGTCGCCACCCAAATGCTCGAGGGCGGGGTGGAAATCATGCAACTCCGCGCCAAAAACCTCCCGGTCTCCAAAATCACCGAAATCGCCTGTCCACTCGTCCCGCTCTGCAGAAGTTTTGAGGTTCCGTTCATTATCAACGACCATCCAGAAGTTGTGGTTAAGTCCGGCGCCGATGGCCTACACATAGGCCAGGACGACATTTTTATCGATCAAGCCCGTGAGTTGATCGGCCCTGACAAGATTGTCGGCCTCTCGACGCACAGCGTCCTGCAGGCCAAGTCTGCTCTCACTGAGAAGCCAGATTACATTGGATTCGGCCCTCTCTTTTCGACGCCGACCAAGCCAGATTACACATCCATTGGAACTACCAAGATCCGGGAGGTTCACGGCATTGTTGACCTGCCGATCTACTGCATTGGCGGAATCAAACTCGACAACCTTGCCGAGGTTCTTGCGGCGGGCGCGCAGCGTGTGGTGATCGTCTCGGGTATTCTCAAGTCGGGGCAAATTGCGGACTACTGCCGCTCTTGCAAGGCGGCTCTGCAATAAAACGCCTGCCGGATCAGGTTTCCGTCTCCTCGGCGTCATCTGGTCGCAGCGGCGGGCTGCTTTTGTTTCGCGCGGCGCCCCACAGCACAACTCCTACGCCAAGGAGAATCAGGCACAGGCTGGCCACCGCCGCTGGCGTGATTTTTTCACCGAGAACCGCATATCCCGCCATCATGGCCACGGCGGGAGAAACATAAAATTTGGTTGTCACCACGGAAGCCGGGAGATGACGGAGGAGCCAGTTCATCGCCGTGAATGCGGCCAAGGAGTGAACGAACAGCAGAAAAGCAAAAGCCGTCATGGTGCGGATGGTGAAATCCTCCGAATGAATCTGCGCAGCCTCACCAAGTCCCAGACCAAAAAATGCGAGCAGGATTCCGCCGATCACCATCATCCAGGCTGCTCCCTGCACTGGAGATTCCGACGGGGGCTTGTGACGGACAAGGATGCTGCCTGCGGCAAAGAGGAAGGCCGAGAGAACCAGAAGAAGGATTCCCGTGGAATCGGTCGAGCCTCCCGGCGCCAAACGCGGAAGCACCAGCAAGGCCACTCCCGCTCCGCCAAGCAGGAGACCGAGGGACATCATCCTTGAAATCCGCTCACCACCGGGACGCAGTCCCTCGAGCACGGCCACCCAGAGCGGCACGGATGCCTTGATGATCGCCGCAACGCCCGAGGGGACGCCCAGCTTTTCGCCTTGAGTGACCAGGCCCACTCCACCAACGAAAAGGAGGAACGCCCCTGCCGCTGCGCGCTTGAAGCCTTCCGCCGACAAGAGGATTCCACCGGCCGTGATCCAACGCCAGAGCATCAGCAACACCCCGGCGCAAAAAATATGGGATGACGCAAAGAGGAAGGCCGGCAGGCTCTCGACCCCGATTTTCACCGCGAGGAAATTCAGCCCGTAGCCGATGTAGACAATGCCGAACGCCACAAGAATCTGCCAGAGCGCGGGCGCTTCTGTTGGCGTGTTGCCATGGCGGGATGTGTTTTGCGAAGCGATCATGCCTCGCCACCATGCCATTCCCGAGCCTCTTCGAAAGGCTGAATTTATGCATCGGCGGCGTTTTTTGAAAAAGCAACGAATGCGCGCTCGGCGTGTGTGATCAAAAAATGACATGCCGAATCCGGCTGTTGTTTTTTGGGCAGCCGCTTGGCCGTCTCCCCTACGGAGCCAGCTTGGCACACCGATTGCTTATAGGGCTGCAACCCTTGGTCTGATCGATCAAGGACACTCAACAACTCAACACAACCATGCTCATAAAAAACAAAACACTGGCACACCTTGCCGCAGCAATCATTGCGGCCGGGTCCCTCAGTCTGTCATCGGCATTCGCACAGGAAGCCACCACCCCCGTAGTGGAAACCACGACCGCGCCGGCCGAGGCTGCCGCCGCCGAACCAAGCGTCGAACAGCGTCTCGCCGACTTGGAGGCGTATGTGAACAACGGAGCCAGAACGCCCGATGTCGCCTCGAAGATTGCTGGCCCCGGCCCCGGTCATAACGCATGGCAAATGACCAGCACGGCCCTCGTGTTGTTCATGACACTGCCTGGCTTGGCTCTTTTCTATGGCGGTCTCGTGAGGTCCAAGAATGTCCTCTCAATTCTTGCCATGACGATGGGCATCGCCGGTTTGGTGACCATCCTTTGGTTCCTCTGCGGCTACAGCCTCACATTCTCGGGTGGCAACGCCTTCCTCGGCGACCTCGCTCAAGCTTGTTTCAACGGCATGAAGCCCGGAAATGTGGGCGCGGGCTACTACTGGATCTCTGATTACATCTGGGCCATGTTCCAGCTCACTTTCGCGATCATCACCCCGGCCCTGATCTTTGGTGCCACGGCCGAGCGCATGAAATTCTCTGCGGTTCTTCTTTTCACGGCGATTTGGATGTTCGTCGTTTACTTCCCGCTCGCCCACATGGTTTGGGCTGTCAACGGCTTCATGTGCGGTCCTCTCAATCCTGATGCCGGAATCAAAGCCATCGACTTCGCAGGTGGAACTGTCGTTCACATGAGCTCCGGCTGGTCCGCGCTCGTTCTCTGCATCATCCTCGGGCCTCGTCTCGGCTTCGGCAAACAGCAGATGGCTCCTCACTCGATGGTGCTCTGCATGATCGGAACCGGCATGCTCTTCGTTGGCTGGTTCGGATTCAACGCGGGCTCCGCGCTTGGCGCCGATGCCATCGCCGCTAACGCTTTCACCACCACCTTCCTCTGCGCCGCCACAGCCGGATTCGTCTGGGCAGCCGTTGAATGGATCACCCGTGGCAAACCCAGTGTCCTCGGCTTCTGCTCGGGCATCGTTGCAGGCTTGGTTGTGGTCACTCCCGCCGCAGGCTTCGTGACTCCTGCCAGTGCCATGATCATGGCAGTTGCCGCAGGCATCATCCCGTTCTTCGCGGTTGTCTACCTCAAGAAAATGCTCGGTTATGACGACGCGCTTGACACCTTCGGCGTTCACGGCGTGGGCGGCACATTGGGTGCCATTCTCACAGGCATCTTCGCCTCGGCCGAAGCCAATCCCGTGGTTGAGGGCCTCAAGGAAGGTCTGCTCATGAACCAGATCAAGGCCAGCATTCTGACCATCGTCCTCTCGGTGGTTGCCACAGCAATCATCGCCTACATTGTGAAGTTCACCATCGGCCTCCGCGCCTCAGAGGAAAAAGAGTCCGCCGGTCTCGATACATCGGAGCACGGCGAAGAGGGCTACCTCATCGACTAACTCAGCACTCATAACAAGGAGACAAAAATATGAAAAAAATCGAAGCCATCATCAAACCCTTCAAACTCGAAGAGGTCAAAGAGGCCCTTGCCGACCTCGGAATCGAAGGAATGACAGTCAGCGAAGTCAAAGGTTTCGGCCGCCAGAAGGGCCACACCGAAATCTACCGCGGCAGCGAATACACCGTGGACTTCCTGCCGAAGATCAAGATCGAGGTGGTCGTTACCGACTCGCTCCTCGAGGGCGCTCTCGCGGCCATCGTGAAGTCCGCAAAGACTGGCAAGATCGGAGACGGAAAAGTCTTCGTCTCGGCAGTCGAGGAGGCCATCCGCATCCGCACGGATGAAACAGGAGAAAAGGCCATCTAAGCGATAGTTTGGCATAGTGTGAAGCGGCGGGGGAATGTGAGCCCCCGCCGCTTTTGCTTTGCCCGCAAAACGCCATCCGGAGACGAATGCAAATGGTTTTTCAACATGACGCAAAATTTTTTTCGAACTTTGCCTTGTCCTTGCGCGTCTGTAGCGGAAAACCATCATCTACATGACTGAATCGAGTCCCTCAGAAAAAGGATACCGCATGCCGGCCGAGTGGGAACCCCACGAGGCAACTTGGATTTCCTGGCCCCAGCCCGATTGCAACAGCTTCCCGGAAGCCTACGACCGCGTCATTCCAACCTTCGTGAAAATGGCGGAGGCACTGGCCGAGTCGGAGATCGTCCGGATCAATGTCAGCGGCGCAGAGCAGGAGAAGACTGTCCGCAAGCTCCTGCGCTCCTGTCCACCGGAGCGGGTCGAGTATTTTCATATCCCCACCGACGAGCCGTGGTGCCGTGATCATGGACCCATTTTCGTGAAACGCGACAAGTCGCCGCAATTGGCGGTGCTGAACTTCGGTTTCAACGCCTGGGGCTACAAACTCTCGCCCTTCGACGAAGACAATGCCGTTCCTCCGGCCGTCGCCAAGGCTTTGGGCCTGCCCGTTTTCAATTTCGAACATTTCATCCTCGAAGGTGGATCAATCGACACCAACGGGCAGGGGACCTTGCTCACCACCGAGAGTTGCCTGCTCAATCCCAATCGCAATCCGGCCCTCGACCGCACGGCGATTGAGAAAAAACTGCGCGACAAACTCGGGGTTAAAAAAATCCTCTGGCTCGGCGATGGCATCGAGGGCGACGACACGGATGGCCATGTCGATGACATCACGCGTTTCATCGGCCCATCCACCGTCATCACCGCTGTGGAGGAGGATGAACACGATCCAAATTTCGAGCCGCTCCAGCAGAATCTCGATCGTCTCCACACCATGCGTCTTGCGGATGGCGAGCCGCTCCATGTGCTCACCCTACCCATGCCGACACGCATCATGCGCGACGGTCAGCGCCTGCCGGCGAGCTACGCGAATTTCTACATCGCGAATTCGGTCGTGCTGCTCCCCGTGTTCAACGAGCACAATGACGCCTGGGCTGTCTCCGCTCTGCACGAGGCTTTCCCCACTCGCCGGATCGTTCCGATCGACTGCCGCGAGCTAATCTGGGGTCTCGGAGCCTTCCATTGTCTCACACAGCAGCAGCCTCAGGCATCCTGACCTCTGCCCTGGCTTACGAATCCCGCTGCCGCGCGCAAGAGGGGAGCACGGTCGTCTCGACCGTGAAAGATACTCGCCCCGCAACCTCAACGATTCCTAAACCACGCCTTTCGCCTGCACAGCCGAGACGGCCATGCTCCCCTGAGACGCCGCTTCGCGGCTGAAAAATGGGTCAAGCCGGAGGTCGACCCTCCAACGATTTCGCGCTGCCGCGCGGCTTTGTAGCGGCTGTCTATGACTGCCGAATCGGAGCGCCCCCCATCGCGCGCTCGTCTATGCAAGGTAGGGTCGGCGCGCCGCCGCTGACCCATTTGCGCGGCGGAGCCGCCATTGTATGGAGAAGAAACGCCGCTTCGCGGCTGAAGAATGGGTCAAGCCGGAGGTCGACCCTCCAACGATTTCGCGCTACCGCGCGACAGCCCGCTCCAGAAGGAACGAGGCAATGGCGCGGGAGGCGGAAGGTTTTTGAATCTGGACGAGATTCTTCCGCCAGGTCCGCCAGAGGGCGGCTTCATTCGCCATGGCCCCTTTGACGATATGCAGGATGTCTGCAGGGCTGTTTGAGGCGAGGGCGCCAATCGCTGTCTGTTGGATGAGGGCGATGTTGCCCTCCTCCTGGCCAGGAACAATGTGATTCACCACAAATGGGATTTGCGCTGCGATCGCCTCCTGCACCGTCGCCCCGCCGGCTTTGCCGATGAAGATGTGGTGCGATCCCATGAGCTCGGGCATTTTGTCCGTCCATCCGATCAGGTGTCCCCGCTTGGGCAGGCCCGCTCGCGAAAGCGCCGCATGCGCGTCCTGCCGCCGGCCGGTGATGACCGTGACGCTGGCATTCGGAATTGTGGAAAGGTGATGGAGTGTTTCAAACGCCTTCTGCAGCGGGCCGCCGGGGAAAAAAAGCAGGCGCCAATTGCCATCGTGCGGTGGCGGTGCCGGGATGAATTCGTCGAATTGCAGACCGACCGGAAAACCAAGGATGTGGATTTTTTCCTCCTCCACCCCATCGCCGCGCAGCACCTCCGCCGTGGGCTCGTCGGCCACAATCGCCCCGTCGCACGGGTAGCGATACCACGTCTGGTTGATCATCGTGGAATCCGTGATGACCATGTAGAACGGCATAGCCACGGCCGGATCGACCCGGCGGATTCGTTGCAGGATGTAGCCGAAGACAGGGTAGGTGGAGGCGATAAGGTCCGGCTGAAACTCCCGCACCAGCGAATGCACCGCGTTCGTGAGTTGCAGCAAAAGCGGAGCCATTCCCTCGATGACCTTGGGTTGGCTGAGCATCGCAAAAACCATTTTCCACAGCCTGGGGTAGTTGTTGATGGCGGCCGCGTATCCCTTCTGGATGCACCGGTTCACCACGGGATTGGTGCGCGTGTAGGGATCCACCACCAACACCTCCACGCCACTCCCTGTCTCGGCCTGGAGCGCATTCTGGATGTTGCGGGCAGCGGTATTGTGGCCCTCCCCCATGCTGGCGGTTAGGATCAAAATACGGACCGGTCTCTTGCTGGATGGAATCACTCGTCGGCGATCGTCTCAAAAAAAACTATGGAATCAAGCAGACGGAAGCAGCTTTAGACTGAAAAAAGGCGAAAGTTTTCTTTTGCGTTTTTGAAAAATCACGGTTTCAATTCCTTTACTCCTTCCATGCCCCTCAAAGCCATACTGATGCTGCTCGGAACAGCCGTCCTGATTGTCGGGGGCTATTTCTTTACCCTTTACGCGATTCACGGTTTCAGCCCTGATTTTCTGGAGATCAACAAGTGCGTTGAGTCCGGTGGACGCTGGAACTACAAAACGCGGAGTTGCGAGCAGGTGTTCGAGTCCAAGAGTTCCTACGACACGGGCAGAGGGACTTCCTATCCCTAACATTTCCGCGCGTCCATTGGCTGCAATGGACGGGCTTGCCACTGGTGTGCCGTGGTGAAAGGATGCAGATCTCGATGTTGAATCAATTCAGTTCAGCCCAATTTCTGCTCGGGGAATTCCTGTTGCCCTGGGAAATTGCGATCGCCACCGTTGGTTTTCTCGCGGCTTGGCTACTGCTTGTTGCTATCGAACAGCTCGGTTGGACACGGCATCTCTGGAATCTTCCCCTGCTTTTCATCGCCCTCGTCATCTTGTTTGGTTCCGCTTTGGGACTCTGCCTCGCACCATGAATAAAAGCACCGCCTTCATCGTCACCGCTACGGTTGTTGTTCTGGCCCTCCTGGCCGCTCTCGGGATGTATCAACGCTATTCCACACAGCCTTGGACCCGCGACGGCCAAGTGCGCGCCAATGTGGTCGGCATAGCCAGTCGCGTTGCCGGGCCGATTGTGAAGATTCCTATTCGCGACAACCAGCAGGTCAAAAAGGGCGACCTCCTCTTTGAAATCGATCCCTCCACCTACATCGCCACGGTGAACAATTGCGGCGCCAAGCTCCAGCAGGCTCAGGCCGCCGAGGTTCAGGCCAAGCAGGAACTCGACCGCCAGACGGTTCTCTATCAGACAAAAGTCAACGACCTGCGGGACCTGCAAAACGCCCAGGATTCCTATGCGGCAGCACAGGCCAACACGGCCGCAGCCCAAGCGGATCTTCAGACTGCCCAACTCAACCTCAGCTACACCAAAATCTTCGCCCCCGTCGATGGCTACCTCACAAACATGAACACCTCGGCCGGCACCTATGTCTACGCCGGCGAGCAACTCCTCGCACTCGTCGACGCCAGCTCATTCTGGATAGCCGCCTACTTCATGGAAACCCAACTCCACCACCTTCAGGATGGAGGCAAGGCATCGATTACCTTTATCGGCCGCAACAATGAACCCTTCGACGGCGTCATCGAAAGTGTGGCCTGGGGCATTTTTGATCCCGATGGCTCTACCGTGGATCTCCTCCCTAAAGTGAGCCAGACCATCGACTGGGTCCGGCTTCCGAATCGTTTTCCCGTCCGCATCAATGTCACGGGAACGCCACCGATTCCGCTTCGCATTGGTCAAACAGTATCAGTCTCCACATCCCACTGACGGATCTGCGGAGCGTATAAGCGAAACGGGCGCGACTTTCATCGCGCCCGTTCTTTGAGTCCAATTCTGGACCGCCTTTGTTTTAGTAGCGGTAGTGCTCGGGCTTGTAGGGGCCTTCGGCTGGGACGCCGAGGTATTCGGCTTGGCTCTTGGTGAGCTTGGTGAGGACGACGCCGATTTTTTCGAGGTGCAGGCGGGCTACTTCCTCGTCGAGCTTCTTGGGCAGGCGATAGACGGTGTTTTTGTATTTGTCCTTGTTCTGCCAGAGGTCGATTTGGGCGAGAGTCTGGTTGGTGAAGGAATTGGACATCACGAAGCTCGGGTGGCCAGTGGCGCAGCCGAGGTTCACGAGGCGGCCGTCGGCGAGCATGTAGATGCTCTTCTTGCCGCCGGGCAGGAAGTAGCGGTCGTATTGCGGCTTGATGGTTTCGCAGCGGATGCCTTTGTGTTTCTTGAGTTCCTCGACTTGGATTTCGTTGTCGAAGTGTCCGATGTTGCAGACGATCGCCTGGTCTTTCATCGCGAGCATGTGCTGGAGCGTGATGATGTCTTTATTGCCGGTGGTGGTGACATAAATGTCGCCGACACCGAGGGTGCTTTCGATGGTATTGACCTGGAAGCCCTCCATGGCGGCTTGCAAGGCGTTGATGGGGTCGATCTCGGTGACGATCACTCGGGCGCCGTAGGCGCGGAGCGAGTGGGCACTGCCTTTGCCGACATCGCCGTAGCCGCACACGACGGCAACTTTTCCGGCGATCATGACATCGGTCGCACGCTTGAGACCGTCGGCGAGGGACTCGCGGCAGCCGTAGAGGTTGTCGAATTTGGACTTCGTGACCGAGTCGTTCACATTGATCGCTGGCACGAGGAGTTTGCCTACCTCGGCGAGTTGGTAGAGGCGGTGGACGCCTGTCGTTGTTTCCTCGGAGACGCCTTTCCAAGCCTTGGCCACCTTGGTCCAATAGCCGGGGCGCTCCTCGGCGACGCGGCGCAGGAGGGCCTTGACGACGGAGACTTCGTGGTTTTCGGCGGGTTGGTAGGCCCACTTGTCGCCTTTTTCGAGTTCGGCACCTTTGTGGATGAGAAGGGTCACATCGCCGCCGTCATCGACCACGAGTTGCGGTCCGAGGTTGCCGGGGAAGGTGATCGCTTTGAGGGTGAGTTCCCAATATTCTTCGAGGGTCTCGCCTTTCCAGGCAAAGACGGGCGTGCCGGTTTCCGCGATGGCTGCGGCGGCGTGGTCCTGAGTGGAGAAAATATTGCAGCTTGCCCAACGGACATCAGCGCCGAGATCAACCAGCGTCTCGATGAGAACCGCTGTCTGAATCGTCATGTGGAGCGAACCAGTCACGCGCACGCCTTTCAGTGGTTTCTGTTTGGCGTATTTTTTACGAACCGCCATGAGGCCTGGCATTTCATGCTCGGCAACGCTGATTTCCTTGCGTCCCCAGTCGGCGAGCGCGATGTCAGAGACAATGTAATCCGCGCCCTTTGGAGTGGCTGCGGCATATTTTGCGAGGTTGGCAGTCGCAGCGGTGAGTTCAGCGAGAACGGCGGCGGCGGATGCTTTTGATTTGGAAGCGGATTTGGTGGCCATAAGAGTTTTAAGTTTTAAGAATTAAGTTTTAAGTGGTTTTGGTTCGGGTGTTGTTGGGCTTGGGTGCGGTTTTTAGATTGGAGAGAAGAAACAAGTCTTCGGAATCAAGCGCGGCGCGGTAGCGCCAACTTAAAACTTAATTCTTAAAACTTAAGACTCGCTCATTCCTCAGCGCGCTGCCTTTTTCAGCGCCGCCGCTTTGTCTGTCCTCTCCCAAGTGATGTCTTTGTCTTCCTTGCCGAAGTGACCGTAGTTTGTGGTCTTGCTGTAGATCGGGCGAAGGAGGTTGAGTTGGGTGACGATGTCGGCGGGTTTGAAGGAGAAGACGGATTTGACGGCTTTCTCGATATTTTCCTCGTTCACCTTGTGTGTGCCGAAGGTGTCGATGTGGATGCTCACGGGTTGCGGGTGGCCGATGGCGTAGGCGAATTGGACTTCGCAGCGATCGGCGAGGCCGGCGGCAACGACGTTCTTCGCGACATAGCGGCCCATGTAGGCTGCGCTGCGGTCAACTTTCGAAGGATCTTTTCCAGAGAAGGCTCCGCCGCCGTGACGGCCCATGCCGCCGTAGGTGTCGACGATGATTTTACGGCCGGTGAGTCCAGAGTCGCCTTGCGGGCCTCCAATGACGAAGCGGCCGGTCGGGTTGATGAGGAACTCGGTGGAGGCGTCGAGGAAGTCCTTTGGGATCACCTTGCGAATCACATTTGCGATCAAAAACTTGCGGATTTCTTCGATTTCCACATCTTCGCTATGCTGGGTCGAGATGACGACATTGGTCACGCGGACGGGTTTGCCGTCTTGATAGAGAACGGAAACTTGGCTTTTCGCGTCAGGGCGGAGCCATTTCACCTTGCCGGCTTTGCGGATGGCAGTGAGTTCGCGGCCGAGGCGGTGGGCGAACATGATCGGAGCGGGCATGAGTTCTGGGGTCTCGTTGCAGGCGTAGCCGAACATGAGGCCTTGGTCGCCGGCGCCTTGCTCTGCGGTGGCTTTGCCTTTGGCTTTCTTGTTATCCACGCCCTGCGCTATGTCGGCGCTCTGTGCGGTGAGGAGGTTTGAAATGAAGACGCGGTCGGCGTGGAAGACATCGTCGTTGTTCGTGTAGCCGATGCCACGGATCGCCTCGCGGATGATCGAGCCGATGTTCATCACGGAATCAAGTGCGGCGCCTTTGATTTTCGGAATGGTGATTTCACCGCCTACCACGACGGTGTTGCTTTTCACAAAGGTCTCGCAGGCGACGCGGCTGGTTTTGTCAATCGTGAGGCAGGCGTCGAGCACGGCATCGGAGATGGTGTCGCAGACTTTGTCGGGATGGCCTTCGCCAACGGATTCGGATGAAAAGATGTAACGGCGTGACATGGGATTTATTGGGTTTGGGTTGATGTTGAGCTTTACGTATCTTCGCATCCGAATATATTGATATGTTCAATGGCGTCAATCCTGAAATCTCTCCGTGTTTTGTCGGATCCGATCCGTTTGCGCCTGCTGCTGCTTTTGATGGAAGAGGAGCTCACGGTCGCCGAGTTGCAGGAGATACTTGGACTCGCGCAGTCGCGCATTTCGACCAGTCTGTCGCAGCTGAAACGCGAGGAGTTGGTGAAAGACCGTCGGGTGGGAAAAAACATCTTCTACTCGGTTGGGGAGGATCCCGGTGAGGCTACTTTGGCGGTTCTGGAGGCGGCACGGGCGGAGCTGAAGGAGGCCTCGGCGGACAAGGCGCACCTCGTGTTCACGCTCAAAAAGCGCAAGGACCGCGCGGCGGATTATTTCAACAAGCTGGCGGGAAAATTTGGCCGTGCGTATGTGCCCGGCCGCTCGTGGGAGGCGCTCTCACACGGGCTTCTGCGCCTACTGCCGCCCATGGTCATCGCGGACCTCGGGGCAGGCGAGGGGACCCTCTCGCAACTGCTGGCCCGGACCTCAAAGAAGGTCATCGCCATTGATAACTCCGAGAAGATGGTCGAATTCGGTTCCGCCCTTGCCAAGGAGCACGGGTTTTCCAACCTCGAATACCGACTCGGTGACATCGAAGATCCGCCGATCGATGCAAACTCTGTCGATGTGGCTCTTTTCAGTCAGGCTTTGCATCATGCCGCCGTCCCACAGCGAGCTTTGAATGCGGCTCAGCGGATTCTCAAGCCTGGCGGGCGTGTGATGATTCTCGATTTGCTGAGCCATACTCACGAGCCGGCCCGCGAGCTTTACGGGCATGTGTGGCTGGGTTTTTCCGAAATCGAGCTTCACCGCATGATGAAAAAGGCGGGGTTCTCTAAAATCGAATCCTCCATCGTCTCGCGTGAAGCAGAGGCGCCGTTTTTTCAGACCGTGCTGGCAACGGGCATGAAATGAGGGCGAGTTGTCGTCTGATGTCTTTTTTATCCTCGCCAATCCTCTGCTTCGCCGCTTAACCTGCCGCACGCTTTTTCCAAATTATGAAGACCAAAAAATCCGCCGCTACGAAATCCACCGCTACGCCTGAACGGGGCAAAGTCATGAATGGTGCTGAGATTCTCGTGGAGTGCCTCGAGCGCGAGGGCGTTGAGGTTGTTTTCGCCTACCCCGGCGGGTGCTCGATGCCGATTCACCAAGCGCTCACGAAAACAAAAAAAATCCGCACCATCCTTCCCCGCCACGAGCAGGGCGGGGTTTTCGCCGCCGAAGGCTACGCTCGTGTGACCGGCAAAGTCGGAGTCTGCATGGCGACCTCCGGCCCTGGCGCGACGAATCTTGTCACAGGCATCGCCGACGCCTTCATGGACTCGATTCCTCTCGTTGCGATCACCGGTCAGGTTCCTCAGGAAATGATCGGACGCGGAGCTTTCCAAGAGACCGATGTTTTTGGAATGACACTTCCGATGGTGAAGCACAGCTACCTTGTGTGGGATGTGAATGAGCTTCCCCGCATCGTCAAGGAGGCCTTCCACATCGCGTCCACCGGTCGCCCAGGCCCAGTTCTCATCGATATTCCGAAGAATATCCAAAATCTCACCACGCAGCCTATTTTTCCGAAAACCATCAACCTGCGCGGCTACAAACCCGAACGCAAAGCTGATGATGTTGCCCTGAACGAGCTCATCGGAATGCTTGGCGATGCGAAAGCCCCGATGATCTATTGCGGTGGCGGAGTGATCTCCGGCGAGGCTTCAGCCGAGTTGCTTGAGTTCGCCGAGCGCACCCAGATTCCTGTGGCCACGACGCTCATGGGCATTGGTGGATTTCCAGAGACGCACACTCTTTCCCTCAAATGGCTCGGCATGCACGGCACTGTGTATGCAAATAATGCCGTCAACGAAGCCGACCTCCTGCTGGCTATTGGTGTGCGTTTCGACGACCGCGTCACGGGCAAGGTCGAGAAATTCTGCGAACACGGCAAAATCGTCCACATCGACATAGACAACTCCGAGATCAATAAAAACAAAACCGTCTGCCTGCCGATCCTGAGCGATCTCAAATACGCCCTGACTCGCCTAAACAAGCTCCTCGATCAAGCCGGCTACAAACGCACGACGAAGAATTTCTCCCGCTATCCGGATTGGTATAAACAGATCGACGCGTGGAAGACTAAGCACCCGCTATCGTTCAAGGACACAGAGGATGTTATCCAACCGCAGTATGTCATCCAGCTCCTCTGCGAAATGACAAAAGGCGAGGCCATCATCACCACTGGCGTCGGTCAGCACCAGATGTGGGCTGCTCAATTCTACGACTTCGACGCGCCCCGCCGCCTTGTTACCTCCGCTGGTCTCGGATCCATGGGCTTCGGCTATCCCTCCGCTATGGGTGCCAAGGTCGGAATGCCTCACAAACAAGTCATCGACATCGATGGCGACGGTTCATTCCTCATGAATGTCCAAGAGCTCGCCACAGCGCATATCGAGGGCATCGCCGCTAAGGCAATTATTCTGAACAACCAGCACCTCGGCATGGTCGTGCAATGGGAAGACCGCTTCCACGGCGGTAATCGTGGTCATACTTTCCTCGGCGATCCACGCGACTTGCAGCGCATCTATCCCGATTATGTCGACATTGCGAAAGGCTTCGGCGTAACCTGCGAGCGGGTCATTCATAAGAAAGATCTCCCTGCCGCGATGAAGCGCATGCTTGATTCTAAGGAAGTTTATCTCCTCGATGTCATGACTCCTTACACCGAGCATGTCTTGCCAATGATCCCATCGGGCAAGACCTACAAAGACATCATCACCGAATAACACCCT
>JBIIUB010000054.1:0-17954 GCA_044340205.1 Terrimicrobiaceae bacterium | reverse complement strand
TTCCGAAATCACCCGCCTCACACTTGCCGATCGGTTTGCGGTGTTGGAGGAAGTGGTGAGCCATGTTGCCGGTCGGGGACCTGTCGTCTGCTCGGTCGTTGCGGAAAGTTCCGCCCAGGTGATGGAGCTCGCCAAGGGTGCATTGGACCGTAGAGCCTCGGCGTTGCTGGCCGCCTTGCCGCTCACTTACCGGGTCGAGCCCGCTCAGCAGGAATCGTTTTTCCGCGCCATTCTCGAAGGCGTCCCACTTCCGCTGATCCTGCAGGATTCAAGCGGCTATCTCGGATTTCCTCTCTCGATGGATGTGCAGTTGCGCCTGTTCAGGGCCTTCCCCGGGCGTGTGCTCTTCAAGCCGGAATCGGTTCCGGTCGGCCCGGTCATTTCGCGCATGATGGAGGAAACGGCAGGCGAGGCGGTTATCTTCGACGGCACCGGCGGAAAGTTTCTCCGCGAGAATTTCCAGCGTGGAGTCAAAGGCGTGCTGCCGGGAGCCGACACCCCATGGGCCGTTCAATGCCTCTGGCAGGCATTGAACGAAGGCAACATGACAGCAGCGGCGGAAATCCAGAAAGCGCTTTTGCCGATCTTCATCGGAATGAGTTCGCTGGATTCGTATCTGGCTGCAGAGAAGTTTTTCCTTCGCATCCAAGGCATCTTTGAGAACGAGGCCCTGCTGCCGCCCGCCTCATATCAGATCGACGAAATCTTGCGCCGCAATCTTCTGGACGCACTGCACGACTTGGCGCGCCTCTGCAATCACTCAACCACCCATTGGAAATCCGCATGAAAATCACCGACATCAAAGCCTACAGCATCGAGTCGCCGGTCACCGACTGGACCTATGTCAAAGTTGAAACGGACGAACCCGGCCTGCATGGTTGGGGCGAAGCCACTCTGCCCACGAAACCGCGCAGCGTGCTCGGCGCGGTGGGTGATCTCAAGAAACTGCTCGTCGGACGCAATCCGCTCGAGATCCGCAAGAACTGGGAAATCTGCTACCGTCATAGCTACTGGCGCGGCGGACCGATCGTGACCAGTGCCCTCTCGGGCGTGGATGTCGCGCTGTGGGACATCTTTGGAAAAGTGCAAGGACGCTCGGTCTGCGATCTGCTCGGCGGCGCGGTGCGCGATCGCATTCCGCTCTATGCAAATCTCGGCCTCTCGAATGATCCCGAAGTGTTTCGCCAACGCGCCAACGAAGCCAAGGCGCTGGGCTACCGCTTGGTAAAAATTTACCCGCTGCCCGCGATTCACGCCATTGAGGCGAGCTCAACGATGCGCGGGATCGTGGCATGCTGCGAAGCGGTGCGCGAAGTGATGGGCGCAAATGGCGACTTCGCACTCGATTTCCACGGTCGCTGCTCGGCAGCCTTTGCCATCCAGGTCGAGGAAGCCGTCCGCCCGACGCGACCCATGTGGATCGAGGAACCGCTCTTGCCGGAAATCACGCAGGATCTGGCCTTGCTGCGAGCTCACTACAAAACACCGCTGGCCACCGGCGAACGGCTCTTCACCCGTTGGGGCTTCCGCAACATTTGCGAACAAAAGCTCGCCGACATCATTCAGCCGGATGTCTCCAACGCGGGCGGCATTTCGGAAATGGTGCGCATCGGATCGCTCGCAGAGACCTTTGGCATCACCCTCAATCCGCACAATCCCAACAGCGCGCTGCAAGGAGCCACCAGCCTGCACCTCGCCATGCACATACCCAACACGACCGCGCTGGAACACCGCCATGAGCATCACGACTTCATGCGCAAGTATTGCTCGATCGTCCCAGCCGTCGGCGCGGACGGTTGTGCTTCGGCACCGACCGGTCCCGGCATCGGAGTGGAACTCGACGAGGAATTTCTCCGCAAAAATCCCTTCACCGATTGGATCCCCGAAAGCTGGCGCAACGACGGCTCGGTCGGCGATTGGTAAACTCATCAAACCCAAAGAACACAACACATCATGAACATCGACTACTCCCTAAAGACGGCACTCGTCACCGGATCAAGCAAAGGCATCGGCTACTCCTGCGCCGAGGTTCTCGCCCGCTGCGGTGCCACCGTTTACCTCAACAGTCGCAACGAAAAGGAAGGCCTGCAGGCGCTCGCTAAACTTGAAGCCGAAGGGCTCAAAGTGCGCTACCTGCAGGGCGATATCGCTTCAGCTACTGACATTCAAAGAATGCGCGACACCATCGCTTCCGAATCCGGAAGCCTCGACCTCCTCGTCAACAACGCGGGCGTCAATCTCTTCAAGGGATTGGAAGATACGACTATGGAGGAGTTCGACAAAATCATCGCCGTCGATCAACGCGGACTCTTTGCCATCAGCCAAGCCATGCTGCCCTTGCTCAAGAAAGCGGCCGACTCTTCGATCATCCACATCGCCAGCGTGCATGCCACGCAGACGATTGCAGGCATCACCGCCTACGCAGGTGCAAAGGGCGCAGTCGTGGCGATGACCCGCTCGATGGCCCAAGAACTCGGCGCCTACGGCATCCGCGTCAACACAGTCAGCCCCGGCTTCACCGAGACGCCGATGCTCGACGATTGGCTCGCCTCGACGCCAGACCCGGAGGCCACAATGGCACGCGTCAACGCACTCCACCCGCTCAACCGCATCGCCTCCGGTGAGGACATCGGCAATGTGGTCGCCTTTCTCGCAAGTCCCCTCGCCCACGCTATCACCGGCACCAATCTGGTTGTGGATTGCGGTCTGACGACCCGGCTCATGCATTAAACCGAGAATTTCCCGTGTCCTTCACCATTAGATCCAATTATCCGATTTGGGACGCTTTGCGAAAAGGCGAATCGCGAACCATCGCACTTTACGGCACAAGCCTGACCATTGCCGAGAAACCGGACGCATCGGGAGCATGGGTGCTTGAGTTCCGCAGTTGGGCCAGCGAACGCTTCGGTGACCGGCTCAGGATCATCAACAGTGCCGAGAGCGGAAAAAACTCGCAGTGGGGTTTGGAAAACCTCGACAAACGCATCCTCTCCAAGCAACCGGATTTCGTTTTCATCGAATTCGGGATGAACGATTCCTACACGCCCTACGGCTGCACGCTCAGGCAGGTCGAGGGACAGATCGAGGAACTCATCCGTCGAATCCAGACAACCGCACCCGACACCGGAATCGCCCTGATGAGCATGAATCCAAAAATCGAGGACGCGCTCGAGCCGGTTGCCCCCGGCGAACACAATCTCCTGCCTGCATTCTACCAACTCTATGCCGAGGCAGCCCAGCGCCATCAGCTCGATTTTATCGACCATTACTCGGAATGGATCGCACGCGAACTCCGCGAACCCGGCTACCTCAAAAACAACATCAGGGACGGCGTGCATCCCCAAGGACCGGCCGCCGTTCAAATCACTTGGTCAAACATGGAAAACTATCTCAGCGAAGTCACATCAATATGAAAATAACAGCCGTCAAAACTGTCGTCGTTAACGCAAAAATGCGGAACTGGGTGTTCGTCAAAATCGAAACCGACCAACCGGGCCTCGTCGGCTGGGGCGAGGCGTCGATCGAATGGAAGACGCGCGCGGTCGTCGGATGCGTCGAGGATCTCTCGGTCCTTCTGATCGGCCAAGATCCGGAACGCATCGAGCACCTCTGCCAGGTCATGCTCCGCCATTCTTTCTGGCGATATGAAATCGGCCTCATCGGCATGAGCGCGATCTCGGGAATCGAAATGGCACTTTGGGACATCCTCGGAAAATCGCTCGATGTGCCCGTTTACAAATTACTTGGCGGCCGGGTCCGCGACCGAGTGCGCATGTATACCCACCTCGGCGGGGGCAACACCGGTTCGGTCTATGAAACCTTCAGCGCCGAAGTGGCGATCGACCTCGCGCACCAATCGATCGCAAAAGGATACACGGCCGTCAAAGTGGTCTTCGTGCCTTTCTCCGAGGCGCTCACCAACATCCCGGCGGTGAAGAAATTCGCGGGCATGGTTGGTCAACTCCGCGCCGCCATTGGCGACGAGATTGACCTGATGATTGATTTCCACGGCCGCACCTCACCCGGCTCTGCCGTTTATCTGTTGAAAGCCATCGAGGAATTCCGCCCCTATTTCTGCGAGGAAGTCGTGCCTGCGGAAAACATCGACGCGCTGCTCTCGGTGAAGGAAAAAACATTCATCCCGCTGGCCACTGGCGAACGCCGTTCCTCACGGCACGGCTTCCGCGAAATCATCGAAAAGAACGCCGTGCATGTGATCCAGCCCGACCTCTGCCACTGCGGCGGCCTGAGCGAAGCGAAGAAAATCGCGGCCCATGCCGAGACCCACTACATGGGCGTCGCACCGCACAACCCGCTCGGACCGGTAGCCAACGCAGCCGCATTGCACTTCGCGCTGAGCACGCCGAATTTCCTCATCCAGGAAGACATGCTCGAGGATGTCCCCTGGCGATGGGAGGTCGTGCAATCCCAACTCAAAACCGAAAATGGTTACTGGCTGCCCTGCGAGGCACCGGGATTGGGAATCGAAGTCGATGAAGTCGCTGCTGCGAAACATCCGTTCCAACAGGAAATCATGCAAACGGTTGGAACCCTCGCCCACGATGGCGCCGTCCTTGATTGGTAATCACCCGGCAAACAAACCCATGAAGAAAATCAAAATCACGCAATTCGCCTCCGGACTCGATCATCCGGAGGGCCTCGCCTTCGACCGCGAGGGCAATCTCTGGGCCGGCGGCGAGGCTGGTCAGATCTATCGCATTTCGCCCGATGGCAAAAAGGTGGAATGCGTTGCCAGCACCGGCGGCTTCAATCTCGGTCTCGCGTTCAGCCCCGAAGGCTGGCTGCTGGTTTGCGACATGGGTGGCGGTAAGCTTTGGAAGTATGTGCCAGCCAGCGGAAATCTCTCGGTCTTTGCCGAGAAGATCGCCGGACGCACGCTAACCAATGTGAATTTCCCGGTCTTCGACAAGGCCGGCGTCCTCTATGTCTCCGAGAGCGGCACCTGGGGCAAACGCGATGGCATGGTCCACCGCTTCACACCCGATGGCCGTGGCGAAACATGGCTCAAAAACATCCACTTTGCCAACGGCCTCGCGCTCGATGCCGCCGAGTCGGCGCTCTACATCGTGCAAAGCACCAAAGACAATGTTCTGCGCGCACCGATTCTCGCCAATGGGAAAGCCGGTCGCCCGAGCGTCTTCGTCGAGGATGTCGCGCATGTGCCGGATGGATTGGCCTTCGACTCGAAAGGATTTCTTTATGTCTCATGCTATGGCGACAACCGCATCTGGTGCGTGTCGCCAAAGGGCAAGAAGTCACTCCTCGCCGATGATCCCACCAGCACCGTCATCAACCGCGCCACCAACATCGCCTTCGGCGGAGCAGGACGCAAAACCCTCTACATTGCCAACCTCAGTGGCTGGCACATTTCCAAAATGAAACTGGCAGTCGCTGGGCAACTTCTCGCATCGCAACAACCACAATAACCACCAAACCCAACCACGATGAAAACTCCCATCTCATTGAAAAACAAAACGATCCTCATCACCGGAGGTTCCTCCGGCATCGGCCGCGGCACCGTGGATGTGCTTCTCGCGGCAGGTGCATCGGTGGCGGTGGCCAACCGAAGAATCATCGCAGACATGCCCGAGGGCGTCTTGCAAATCGCCTGCGATGTGGCCGATGTCGGGCAGGTCAACCATGCGGTGGATGAAACCGTCAGACACTTCGGACGCTTGGACGGAGTTTTCGCCAATGCGGGCATGGTGATTTTCGAAGACTTTCTCACGATGAGCGATGAAACATGGGACCGCACGATTGATGTGAACCTCAGCGGCGTTTTTCGTGTGATACGCGCCGCGGCGCGGCACATGGCCAAGCAAGAGGGCGGATCCATTGTGGTGAACTCCTCCGTGCGCGCGGCCGCCTCGAATCCGATGCACGCGGCTTACTCCGCATCCAAAGGAGGGATCGACGCGATGGTCATTCAGCTGGCCACCGAACTCGGCCCCATGGGCATCCGCATCAACTCGGTGCAAACCGGAGCGGTCAGCAGCGAAATGCTCAGCCATGCCGCCGAACTCTTCACCGCCGGCAATCAAGAGGAACTCAATGCCTCATTCCTGCATATGATTCCACTCGGCCGCGTCGGCGATCCCGATGAGATCGGACAACTCGTCGCCTTTCTCGTCTCCGATGCTTCTTCTTACATCACCGGTGCCCAGATTCCCGCAGACGGCGGAATGCTGTGCCGCCTCGTCTGATCACTCACCACAAATTCCATGAACACGAATAGCAAATCCAAAGGTCCCTTGGAGGGGGTCAAAATCCTCGACTTTTGCCAGTTGGCACAAGGTCCGTTCGCGACGCAGATCCTCGGCGATCTTGGCGCCGATATCATCAAGGTCGAACCCGCCAAAGGCGACTGGTCGCGCTCCTTCGCGCTCAACAACCTTTATGTGAACGGCGAAAGCATCTCGTTTCTCAGCTTCAACCGCAACAAGCGCAGCATCGTGCTCGACCTCAAAAAAGAGAGTGCCAAAGCCGTCGTGCGAAACCTTGTCGGCAAGGTCGATGTGGTCGTCGAAAATTTTCGCCCGGGCGTGATGGATCGCCTTGGGATCGGCTATGACGCGCTCAGCCAGGTGAACCCGGCGATCATTTATTGCGCCAGTTGCGGGCTTGGGCATGAAGGCCCCTATGTCTCACGCCCCGGTCAGGATTTGTTGATCCAGGCCATGAGCGGCGTGCCGCATCTGACGGCCGGCGAGGGTCAGGGCCCTTATCCGGCACCCTTCGGTGTGGCGGACTTCTCAACCGGCATCCACATTGTTTACGGAATCCTTGCCGCTCTGATCGGGCGCGAGCGCACCGGCAAGGGCCAGCGGGTCGATCTGAATCTTTGGAACTCCATGCTCGCGATGATCAGCCAAGAGCTCAATACCTACATGAATGGCGGCGGCCTGCCCCAACGCCCGCGCAGTGCCATCGCCTCGGCTTATCTGGGCGCACCCTATGGCATCTACCCGACAAGCAACGGTTTCATCGCGCTGGGCATGAACCCCCTCAACAAGGTCGCAAGACTCAGCGGCACGCCCGGCTACGAGGAGGTCAGCTCGAGCAATGTCATGGAAGGCCGCGACAAAATCCACGACGACCTCTCGAAACATTTTGCCACCAAAACCACCCAAGAATGGATGGAGATTCTCCTCGCCGAGGATGTTTGGTGCGCGCCGGTAAACTCGTTCGGCGATCTGATGGACGACCCGCAAATCGCAGTAAACAAGATCCTCGAATCCTTCGAGGATCCCGTAGCGGGAACTGTCAAGGTGGTTGGCGTGCCGGTGAAATTTTCCGACACCCCGGGCGGCATTCATCGCCCCCCGCCGAGGTTGGGCGAACATACCGAGGAGGTGCTCCGCGAATTCGCCGGATTCTCCGATGAGGAAATCGCAACCCTTCGCCAGGAAGGAGCCATCCCATGAAACCGATCACTCATGTGCAGACCCAGTTTGTATCGCTTCCGGAACTTGCCGCAATGGTGTCCGACGGTGACCGTGTTGGCGTGGGAGGCGCACTTTTCAGCCGCCTACCAATCGCTCTGGTCCGCGAGATCACCGAGCGCAAAACCACCGGCCTCGAATATGTCTCTTGGAGCGGCGGCATCCCGCTCGAAATGTTTTTGGCAGCAGGCTCGCTGCGCAAAATCATTTTCTGTTTTTCCAGCCTGGACATCTTCGGCCTCGCGCCGCTATTCCGCAAAAGCCTCGAGCAAGGCACGGTGGAAGCAGAAGACTGGACTGCAATCAGCCTGATCACCGCACTGCGCGCGGCACAATCGCACCTCCCCTCATGGCCCTTGCGTCCCGCACCTGCGTCGCAAATTTATCAAAAGTCGGGCTCCGTGCGCGACTTCAACGATGCGTGGACGGGCGAATCCCTCAAGGCAGTGCGAGCATTGCCACTCGATGTTTGTCTGATGCATGCCTCGCGTGCCGACACCGAAGGCAATGTGGAAATCCTCGGGCCGCAGCATCTCGATGAGTCGCTGCTTGGCGCCGCACGGCGCACGCTTTTCACGGTCGAGGAAATTGTTCCTGCAGGTCAGCTCGGCCATCGCAAAGGATCGTTCATCTGGCCGAGAAAACTGGTCTCTGCCATCGCCGTTGCCAAGGGCGGCGCCTATCCCTCCAGCTCGCCCGGCTATTATCTTGCAGACTACCGTGAAATCGGGAAACGGGCCGTCACTGTTCCGTTCGTCGCGACCGCACCCGCACCCGAACGCATGAAACTGCTGGAAGCCGGAGACGGAATCGAACCATCAAAAGTGACATCTTCCGAATTGCAGACCCACCGCAAGTCAGCGCCGATCACCGGACCTGCAGACACGATGGAGCGCATGATTTATTGGCTGAGCCGTCAGTTTGACAACGACTCGATCCTGTCGGTCGGCGCGGTCTCACCATTAGCGTTCGCCGCCTACCTTCTGGCAAAGCGCACCCATGCCCCGCGTCTACTGATCCTCGCCGCCAATGCCGGTTGCGTCGATCCCGCGACACGCCCTGCGCTGATGTCACTCGCCGAGGCGATGGATGTTCAAACCGCCCTGCACTGGTGCGGAGGCGATCACGCATGGTATCGCTACTACCTGCCGGGATACATTTCAAACGAGGTCGTCAGCTCGGCACAGATCGACCGCTTCGGCCGCAGCAACACGATCGAAATCCGGACCTCCAAGGGCATGCTACGTTTGCCCGGTCAGGGCGGCATGGCTGAAGTGGCCGACCTCTCGGACAATCTCTATTTTTACCTGCCGCGACACTCAACCCGCAACCTTGTCGAGCAAGTCGATTTCGCCGGCGTGGCCCGCCATCTTCTCACGGCCCAGGAACGTGAGGCGGCCGGTTTGCAACCGGGCGAGGTGAAACTCGTCACGAATCTCGCGGTCTTCAAAGTGGACCACTACACGCGCGAGTTCAAAATCGTTTCTCTCCACCCCGGCGTCACTCTTGCCGAAGTTAAAGAGGCCACCGGCTTCGCAGTCGATTGCGAGGGAGACATCCCTCTCACCGAGGAACCGGATGAAGAATCACTGCGCATGATCCGGGAGGAAATCGATCCGCTCGGCCTGCGCTTCCTTGAGTCCGCCACCGGTCCAGACCGGCAAGCAATGATTGATAAAATCCTCGATGCCGAGGAGGCACTCATCAAGGCACAAGGTAACTTTTGCGAATCAAAAGTGGCAAACTAAGCCGTTTTCAAACCGTCCACACACAGACTTTAACTTCAACACCCCAAACATGACTCATCTCAAAGGCATCGCTTGGAATCACACTCGTGGTTTTCTGCCGGTTGTTGCCACGGCCCAAAGATTCGAAGAACAAAATCCCGACATTACCATTTCTTGGGAAAAGCGTTCGCTGCAGGCATTTGCAGACGCACCCATGGAGCAACTTGCCGAGCAATTCGACCTCATCGTGATGGACCACCCGCACACGGCGCTTGCCGCTACGGAAGGCTTGATTCTACCATTCGAGGACTGGGTGTCGGCGGATTTTCTTGCGGAGCAGGCGGCCAATTCCGTCGGGTTTTCGCATGAGAGTTATTGCTTTGGCGGCAAGCAATGGACGCTTGCGACCGATGCGGCAACTCCGATCTCCACATGGCGGCCCGACTTGATGGAGCGCCACGGCCTGCAGCTTCCGCAAACATGGGAAGATGTGCTGGATATGGCACGCAATGGATTTGTGACGGTCGCGGCATTCCCCATCGATGTGCTTATGCACAGTTACATGTTTTGCGACGCACTTGGCCATACACCCTTCGGCCCCGATGGTGAAATGGCTCCCCTCGCTGTTCTTGAGAGTGCTCTTGAGGAACTGCGGCGTCTCATCACCCTGTGCGATCCCGCGTGCCTCGAGCGCAATCCGATCCGCACCGGGGAATGGATGTCCTCCGTCGACGACGATCAGCACGCCGCGTTCTGCCCCTTCGCTTACGGCTACTCCAACTACTCGCGCCCCGGCTATGTCCGGCATGCGCTCAAGGCCGGCGGCTTGGTGACCTTTGCAGGCAAACGCCTGCGCTCAACACTCGGAGGAGCAGGAGTGGCTGTCTCCGCAAAATCCAAGCACACGCGCGCGGCCATGGATTATGCGGAGTTCACAGCCACACCATGGGTGCAACGGGGTGTTTATTTCGAATCCGGCGGCCAACCCGGCCATCGCTCGGCATGGACCGATGCCGCAGTCAACGCGGCGAGCAACGGGTTTTTTGCGGACACTCTTGAAACGCTCGACCAAGCCATTTGCAGACCGAAAGCCACCGGCTACATGATGTTTCAGGACACCGCAACCCCTGTGGCTCATGACGCGATGACCGGCAAACGAAAGATCTCCGAAGCCGCACGCGAAATCTTGAAACTCTGGAGGATTGCAAAATGAGACCGCTCGCCGACCTCCTCGTTCTCGATTTTTCCCAGTTTCTCGCAGGTCCTTCGGCAGCCATGCGCCTTGCCGACCTCGGGGCCCGCGTCATTAAAATAGAACGCCCGCAAGGCGGCGACATATGCCGCCAGCTTTACATTTCCAATCTCGGAATCGAAGGAGAGAGCACACTGTTTCATTCCATCAACCGCAACAAAGAGGGCTTTGCGGCTGATTTGAAAAATCCGGACGACCTGGCAACGGTATGCGAGTTGATCGCACATGCGGATGTCCTGATTGAAAACTTCCGTCCGGGAGTGATGAAGAAACTTGGACTTGATTGGGATGTGGTGCGCAAAATCAACCCCCGTCTGGTTTACGGTTCGGTCACGGGATACGGAACCACCGGCCCATGGATCGGCAAGCCCGGTCAGGACCTGCTCGCGCAATCGATGTCCGGCATTTCGTGGTTGAGCGGCAACGCCGATGATGGCCCCGTGCCTATGGGCTTGGCTGTCGCAGATCTGACGGCAAGCGCCCATCTGGTCCAAGGCATACTGGCGTGCTTGGTGCGCAGAGGCATCACCGGGCAAGGTGGTCGCGTTGAAGTAAGCCTCATGGAATCCATCCTCGACCTGCAATTCGAGGTCATCACCACCCACCTCAATGACGGCGGGAAACTCCCTCGCAGAAGCGATCAAAACAACGCTCACTCCTACCTTGGCGCTCCCTACGGCCTCTATGCCACCCAAGATGGGCATCTTGCTTTGGCCATGGGCGCGGTGCCACGCCTTGGCAAACTTCTCGATTGCCCAGCGCTGCTGGAATTCAAAGACCCGCAGAGCTGGTTCGACCGCCGCGAGGAAATCAAAGCCATCCTGCGAGGTCATTTGTGCAAACATTCCACCGCCCACTGGCTTGGCATACTCGAACCTGCAGACATCTGGTGCGCGGAGGTGATGTCTTGGGAAAAACTTCGCACGACCGATGGCTATCGGGAACTCGACATGGAACAAGTGGTCAAATGCCCGCAAGGAACACCCCTTGCCACCCTTCGTTGCCCCATTCGCATCGACGGGGAAATCTTCAAATCACCCATAGGCGCTCCCGCCATCGGCCAACACAATGCGGGCATTCTTCGTGAATTCGAAATCAAAACGGGCAGCCAAGCGCTGGCCGCAACATCCAAAAAACCCAATCAATGAACACAACCAACACCTCATCCCAATGGAAAGACCGCACCGCCGTTATCACAGGCGGCGCAGATGGCCTCGGCTTCGCCGTGGCCCAACGGCTCAACTCGCTCGGAGTGCGCGTCGCGCTGCTCGACATGAACGCGGGCAAACTCGACAAGGCCAGTGAGACCCTCGGCAACGGCGCACTCGGACTCGTCGCCGATGTCGGCAACCAACAAGCCGTCGAGCAGGCGATCGCTGCCATCATGGCCCAAACAGGACGCATCGACATTCTCATCAACTGCGCCGGCATCACCGGCCAAACAAATCTCAAAAGCCATGAGGTCGATCCCGCCGACTTCGACCGCGTCATGCGCGTGAATGTCAACGGTTGCCTCAACACCTCGCGCGCCGTGCTCCCGCACATGCTGTCGCAAGGCTTCGGCCGCATCCTCCACTTCGCCTCGATCGCCGGCAAGGAAGGCAACGCCGGAATGCTCGCCTACTCGACCTCGAAAGCGGCCGTGATCGGAATGACCAAGGTCCAAGGCAAGGAATACGCCGGCACGGGCATCACAGTAAATGCCATCGCCCCAGCCGTGATCTTCACCGAACTCCATACGACCATGCCTGAGGAACAGATAAAATACATGACCGACAAAATCCCGATGAAGCGTTGCGGCACCAAGGACGAGGTTGCAGCCATGGTGGAATTCATCGTTTCACCCGAAGCCTCGTTCACCACAGGATTCACCTTCGACCTCACCGGAGGCCGCGCCACCTACTGATTTCACAAACACCAAACACCATGCACATCATACGATACCAAGACCCGCAGGGAGCCGTTCACTTCGGCTCACAAAAATCCGACAACTCTGCCGTGCGCTGCACCGGAGGCCTCTATACCGGACTCCAGGAAACCAACGAACCGCCCCAAATCGCCAAGCTGCTCGCACCATTCGAGCCGAGCCAGATTCTCTGTATCGGGCTCAATTACCGCCACCATGCCGAAGAATCCGGCATGAAGGCACCCGAGCGCCCCGTTCTTTTCACGAAGGGCATCAACACCGTGCAGAACCCCGGCGACCCGATTGAGATTCCCGTGCGCGCCGCCAGCCAGGAAGTGGACTACGAATGCGAACTCGCTGTTGTCATCGGCAAAGCCTGTAAAAATGTGAGCGCTGCCGAAGCCCTCTCGTATGTGCTCGGCTACACCTGCGCGAACGATGTCTCCGCCCGCGACTGGCAACTCAAGTGGGGCGGTGGACAATGGTGCAAGGGCAAGACCTTCGACACCTTCTCACCGCTCGGTCCCTGCCTCGTGACCACCGACGAAATCACCGATCCCCAAACGCTCGGCATCCGCACCATCCTCAACGGCGAAACCGTGCAGGACTGGAACACCAATGACATGATCTTCAGCGTGGCCCAGATCATCGAGTTCCTCAGCGCCAGCAACACCCTGCCGCCCGGAACGGTCATCCTCACCGGCACCCCGCACGGCGTGGGCATGGCATCCAAGCCCCCGCGCTGGCTCAAAGCAGGCGACCAAGTCACCATCGAAATCGACCGCATCGGCAAACTCACCAATCCGGTCATTCTCGAGAAGGCCTGAGGTCACTCCTATAAAAAACGCACGAACCGGCAGTGGCTTGACCCTGCCGGTTCAGTTCGTTTCTACTCAACGAATACCATGAGCCAAACTCCATCGCCCATCGATTCCCTGCGCGACATCCTGCGCCCCGATCAGATCGTCACGGAAAAGGTGGATACGATCCCCTATGCCTGCGATGGGACGGCGATGCTACGCGAGGTGCCAGATATTGTTGTCTTTCCGGACTCCGTGGAACAAGTCGTGGCGCTTGTTCGCTGGGCCTCGCGCACGGGCACGCCACTCGTCACACGCGGGAGTGGCAGCGGATTGAGCGGCGGCAGCGTTCCGTCAAAAGGCTGCGTGGTGCTCTGTCTGCTCAAGCTCAACAAAATCCACGAACTCGACGCGGGCAACCTGACCCTGCTCTGCGATACCGGTTGCATCACGCAATCGATCGCCGATGCAGCCGAAGCGGCGGGACTCTTTTATCCGCCGGATCCCAGTTCTTTAAAAATTTCGACCATCGGCGGAAATATCGCCAACAACTCAGGCGGCCTGCGCGGTTTGAAATACGGGGTGACGCGCAATTATGTCATGGGCCTCGAAGTCGTGCTGGCAAGCGGCGAAGTCGTCTGGATGGGCAACAAATGCGTGAAGGATGTCGCGGGATATTCGCTCAAGGATCTCTTCATCGGATCGGAGGGCACTCTGGGGATTATCACCAAAGTGCTGTTGCGCCTGATCCCCAAACCCGCCGCGCGCCGCACGCTGCTCGCCTCGTTCAACCGCATCGAGGACGCGGCGGAGACAGTGACAGACATCATCGCCGCAAAGATCATTCCCTGCACGCTGGAGTTTCTCGATCAAACCACCATGCGTTGCGTGGAAGACTTTGCCCGCATCGGCCTACCGACGGATGCCGGAGCCTTGCTGCTCATGGAAACCGACGGCCCCGCTTCAGTGGTCGATGAGGAAGCTCGCCTGATGTCAGAGATCGCCCGACGCCATTCCGCGCTCAATGTGGTCGCGGCGGCCGATGAACAAGAAGCCGTCCGCCTCGCCACCGCGCGCCGATCGGCCTTTTCGGCCTTGGCGCGAATCAAACCAACCACCGTGCTGGAGGATGTCACCGTTCCGCGCAGCGCCTTGGCCGTGATGGTGCGTTCGGTCGAGGACATCGCCCGCCGCCACAACCTGGTGATCGCCAATTTCGGCCACATGGGTGACGGCAACCTCCACCCGACCATCCTCACCGATGAGCGCAACGAGGAGGAGATCAAGCGCGTCCACGCCGCCATGCATGAGATCTTTGCCAAAGCGGTGGAACTCGGCGGCACCATCACCGGCGAACACGGTGTCGGCTTGGCGAAGAAAGCCGAAATGAAACTTCAGTTCAGCGACTCCAGCATTGCCCTGCATCAAACCCTCAAGCAGGCGATGGATCCGCAGGGAATCCTCAACCCGGGGAAGATTTTTTCTCCTGCGAAATAATGTCAGCCCATCTCAAGCAACTCGATGGCGACCTGCTCCAGCAATGTATGCATTGCGGACTCTGCCTGCCGACCTGCCCGACCTACATGGAAACAGGCATGGAGCGCCACAGCCCACGCGGGAGAATCTCGCTCATCCGCGCGGTGCACAGCGGGGAATTACCGGTGGCCCATGACTTCGGAGACGAAATGTATCAGTGCCTCGGTTGCCTCGCCTGCGTTACAGCCTGTCCTGCCGGAGTCCAATACGGCCCGATGTTTGAAGCCGCCCGCGCCGACATTGAAGCATCCGGAGCACTCGATCACCCCGAGCGCAAATTCTGGCGCTGGCTCACGCTGCGGCAGATTTTTTCCCATCCTTGGCAACTCCATCTGGTCGCCCGCCTGATCCGATTCTCACAAGTCACACGACTCGATGTTCTCTTCCGCAAACTCGGAGTGCTTCGCCTACTGCATCCGAAGCTCGCCGCACTCGAGCCACAAACCCCACGCATCTCGCAAAAGTTCTCCGATCAGCTGATCGAACCCAAGGAATCGCCATCCACCCCGCACCGCAAGGTCGGGATGCTCACAGGCTGCATTCAGGACATCGCCTTTGCGGACATCAACCGCGACACGGTCGATGTTCTGCTGGCCGCAGGTTGCGAAGTCATGACTCCCCGCGAGCAAGGATGTTGCGGATCACTCCATGCCCACAATGGCGATTTGGAATCCGCCCGCCGTATCGCCCGCCGCTTGATGGATCTTTTCCCGCTGGAACAAGTCGATGCCATCATCAGCAATGCCGGCGGATGCGGCAGCCACCTGCGGCACTTCAGCGGTCTGTTTTCGGAGGATTCAGAGTTGCGGAAAAAAGCAGAACTCTGGGATTCAAAAATCCGCGATGTCCATGAATGGCTCGTCGAACTCGGCTTCAAGCCACCCGGCAGCATCCCATCCGAGCGCACGACCTACCACGACTCCTGCCATCTTTGCCATGGCCAGAAAGTTTCGGCCCAACCGCGCGCGCTCTTGCAATCCCTGCTCGACGGCAACCTGGTCAACCTGCCCGAGGCCTCGCTCTGCTGCGGCAGCGCCGGCATTTACAGCATCACGCATCCCGAAGAAGCCGAACGCCTCGGCAGCCGCAAAGTCGAAAAAATTCTCTCCACAAAAGCCGACTGCGTCGCCGTCGCTAATCCCGGTTGCCACCTCCAAATCCAGCGCGGTCTCCAAGCATCAGGCTCCTCCGTAAGGGTTCGACATCCCGTTTCAATCTTAGCCGAAGCCTGTCGCCAGTCTTCAACCAAGGCTGAGGTTGCCACGCTATAGACGCTCGTGGTCGATGGCTCCCGCTTCTTTTGAAGTAGCGGATTGGTATGTCGGTATCAGGAAACTGGGACTCCTGTGGGATCGACGACTTGGATTTTGAAGCCTTTTATCGAGCGGACATGCGAGGGGGCGGTGCCGGGACAGACGAGATAGTTCCGACCCTGCGGGTGGATAGCACGGAAGGCGGCCAGCGAATCGGCGTCGAATGCGTCGGGATTCCATTTGCACTCGATGGCATCGACGGTGTCCCGATTACGGGGGATGACGAAATCAATTTCGCGACCGCGTTTGTCCCGCCAGTAGAGAGGTGGCGTGTCGGGCAGGCGGGCTTGGATCGTTTCGAGAACCACATGCTCCCAGAGATCGCCGAGGTCGTCGGGGCGGAGGGGATTCCAACCCCGCACGAAAGACACGAAGCCGGTGTCGAATCCATAGACCTTGGGTTGCTTGACGAGCTCCGTGCTGGAACTGCGGTGGAAGGGCCGCACGCAGGTGGCGGCATGGGTGGTCTCGAGGGCGCGCAAATGGCTTTCGACAGTGGCCCGGGCGATGCCGAGTTCCGAAGCGGCTTTGGAGACATCGAACTGCCCGCCGCTTTGCCGCAACACATATTCGAGGAAGGCGGTGAAGCGGTTGATATCGCGAAAACCGAAAAGTCTCTGGATGTCGCGGGCGAAAAAGGAGTCCATCCACTCGCGATAGAATGCCGGGCTTTTCGATTCGGCCAAAAGCGCCTGGGGCAATCCGCCGTGAAATAACCGCCGCTCGAGTGTGGTTCCGAAAGCGGGCAATTCCTCCAGAAGGACGGGCAAGAAGTGGACGGTGCGCTTGCGACCGGCAAGGGTGTCGCGGAATTTTTTCCCAGCGGCGAGCGTTGAGGATCCGGTGGCGAGTATTTTGATTTCTGGAAACATATCCGCGCCTATTTTCAAGAGCCGGGCGGGGTCGCGGAGTTGGTGGATTTCATCAAAGACCACGACCCGCGAGCCGCAGTTTTGAAAGAACAGCACAGGATCGCGCACCATGCCCTCAATGGCGGGGATATCGCAATTCACGAAGAGCGGTTCGCGCTCCCCGAGGGATTGCGCGAGGGTGGTTTTGCCGGAGCGGCGGACGCCACTGAGCCACACAATCGAAGCCTCTCGCCACGCGGATTCGATGCGGTGGGTCCAGAAAGGACGATCAATCATGCCACCATACTATGCAAATAGTTCATATAAATGCAAAGTATTGTTTTCCACAGACCCTCATCGTCGATCCCCCTAAGCCTTTCTCACACTCGCCCGCATCCAACTCCACAGCGACCGCGCCTGTTTGGGTTGTGTTGCTGTGCGCGTGGTGATGGGAATGGGACGCGTGCTCGCGGAGCGGTTCAGTCTTGGGTCAAGCCAACCGAAACCCCGGGCGGGGCGGAGGAAGCACATCGCAGATGGCCCAGAGGGCGCAGCGAGCAGGGGCGCGAGCAAGGCAAAGGTTGACCCTCCCAGATTGAGCGCTGCCGCGCGGGTTGTGATTTTGGGAGGGCCATCGTCCTCGCATGGCCCATTTTTCAGCCGCGAAGCGGCGTCCGCAGAATCAGGGCAGTGTTTTGTGCGAACCGTCGCAGAGGACGCCGTTGGCGCTTTGTTTGCAGCCGCAGAAATACACAGTGCCGTCTTTTTCGGCGGTGTAGGGAACGGGGGCGAAGTCGGTGCCCTTGTGAGATCCGTCACAGAAGGGTTGGGATTTGCTCTCACCGCAGGAGCACCAGTAGTAAGTTTTGCCTGCGACGACAGTGACTGGTGCGGGGGATTTTTGGGCGATTTTTGGTGTTGGCATGGTTTGGTTGGAGTTGAAATTTTAGCGGATGCGATAGGGTCCATCGCCGACGCTGAGGACTTCGATTTTTACATTCGTGAGGCCTTGTTTGGTGAATCCGAGGTCATCGGCGACGGGCTTTGTGACATCGAGCATGCGGCCGCGGATGAAGGGTCCGCGGTCATTGACGCGGACTTTGACC
>JBIIUB010000053.1:0-17958 GCA_044340205.1 Terrimicrobiaceae bacterium | reverse complement strand
AACCGAACTGGCGGAAAACCAATTCACATCGATGTTGGACATGTTGGTCTCATGCCCCCAATCGAAGCGGGTATACATGGGGAGGTCGTGGATGTGGATGGGAGCGGCCCCGCCGGCAGAGATGAAGAAATCCGGGACTTGAATAGCCGCAGAGCCGGGGTTGGTGAAGGTGACCTCGAGATTCACCGTGTAGGGAGATTTTGTGCCGTCGCCCGGCGGAAGCGTGAAGCGCTTGCTGATCTCGAGTCCATCGGGTTGTGTGCGCTTGAAAAAGACCTCGCCCTTGGCGCGGTCGGCGGTCATTTCAAATCCGCCCAGCACCTCGCCGGGGTTGAACCCGAAAGCGCCAATGGGCATGGAGCGGCTGCGGTTCAAAGCGACATTGTCATGATTCTCTCCGAGGTGCATGCGCAGGATGACCTGCTCGATGCCGCCGGCGTCGTTATTGAAAACAAATTCCGTGCTGTTCGTGGTGAGGCTCTCAGCGCGCGCCGACATGGAGGGTGGAGGCTCGGCCGTTGTGACTGGAGTCACTGTGGGCGTCGCAGCCACGGCAGCGGATGGTGTGGCAGTCGGCGCGGCGGACGCCCCGGCGGGCAGGGGCTCTGGCTTGTAGTATTTACTGATATACCATTGCCAGGCGAAGAGGCCGGTGACTGAAAGAATGATGGCGATCCAGGATTTACGGTCCATTAATTTATAGGTGAGAGAGGTTTGAATGCTGGCGGCACGGGGTCATAACCGCAACCGCCCCAAGGGTGACAACGCCCCATTCGACGAAGGCCGAGAAGCGTGCCACGGAGGGTTCCGTGATTCTGGAGGGCTGAAATGAAATACCGCGAACAGGAGGGCTCGAACCGGCAACCGCAACCCGGACCGCAGATCACCTGCAGAAACGGAGAGACCACAAGCTGGTAGCAGCGGATCAGAGCGATGAGCAGGTTTTTCATTCGAGAGGCGGCAAAATAGAAAGTCGGCGGGCAAGAAGCAACCATTCCGCTTTTAATTGTTCGAAGCTCGCCTCGGCGGCTGCGGATTTGGCGACGACCACCACCAAAAGACCTGCGGGAATTTGTGGGAGGCAGGACTTGAGGATTTCCCTCAATCGTCGCCGCACTTTGTTGCGAACCACGGCCCCTCCGACACGCCGGGAAGTGATGATTCCGGCCTTGGCTGGCTGGTCTCCACCGGCACGAAGAAGACCCACGCGAATGAGTCGGGCTTGGGCCGATTTCCCGTGCTCGCGAACCCTTGTAAAATCCCTGGTCTGACGGAGCCGGGCGGTTTTAGGAAAACGCTGGCCGGCCGAATCAGGCCTCGGTGTGTCTTGCGAAGTGGACCTCGACACCTTTTGGAAGCAGGCGTTTGCGGCCATGGCGGCGGCGGCGGTTCAGGATGGCCCGACCGGATTTGGTCTTCATACGGGCGCGGAAACCGAACTGCTGCTTGCGCGTGCGCTTGGAAGGCTGATAAGTGCGTTTCATAATCTCAAAAGTGGAGGCGAGATGCTACGGGCGAAAATCAAGGCGTCAACTCAAAAAGATTGGCCACACATTCGATCTCAACATCGAAGTCGCCCGGAAGCTGCGCCCCGATTGTGGCGCGGGCAGGAGCGGACTCCCCGAAGTAACGGGCATAGACCGCGTTCATCTCTTGGAAATTTTCCTTCGAAAGATTGGAGAGATAGACCCGGGTGCTGACGATATTTTCAAATCCGGCTCCTGCGGCGGCGAGCACCTTTTGGATGTTCTCCAGAACAAGTTCGGTCTGGCGCGCAATCGATCCACGCTCGATTTTTCCTGTTGCGGGATCCCATGGAGTCATGCCCGAGACGAAGACAAATTTCCCCTCGGCCACCACGCCAAGCGAGTAGGGACCAAGGGCCGGCGGACCGCCGGGAACATCGCGGAGTTGTTTTTTCATGGCGGGCATCTGAACGCATCGCCTGCGCCGAGACAAGTCTCGCATCGGAAAATCCGTCGTCAGAGAGCATCCAAGCGGATAGTGTCGCGCGATGGATTTTATAGAAACCCACGGCGCGGAATTGCTGCGCACCTACCACCGGTGGACCGGTCGCCACTTGATCGAACCCTGTAGCGATGCCTGTGCTGAGGCGCGGATGCTTTTCGAGGCCCCCTTTGCAGTGGTCTCGGGAGGTGCGGAGGGCGATCAGATTTTGAACTACGGCAACAAAACGGCGATGGAGCTCTGGGAAATGGATTGGGACACGCTCACACGCACACCGTCGCGACTCACGGCTGAGCCGATGCACCGCGAGGAACGCGCGGAATTCCTGCGGCGCGTCCGGGAGCGGGGATTTATCGACGACTACTCGGGCATTCGAATCTCGAGCAAAGGCCGCCGGTTTCGAATCGCCCAAGCCACGGTGTGGAATGTCACAGACGCCGATGGCAACTATGGCGGACAGGCGGCGACCTTTTCGAAGTGGGAATTTTTAAGCCAAGAGGAGGCCAACTCATGAGCGGGGTGATTATTCGTCCGCGTTCACGGATTTTGCATGGGCACGACTGGGTGTATGCCAGCGAGATTCAAAAATCCTTCGGCGCCCCGGCAGACGGGGATGTCGTTTCGATCAAGGACGGTCGCGACCATCTTCTCGGTGTTGGCATTTACAACTCCCGCTCGCAAATTGTTGTCAGGCGGTTCTCGCGGCGCAGACAGGATCTGGATGCGGATTTTTTCCGCCGCCGCATCGAACAGGCCTTGGAATACCGCCAACGCTCGGGCTGCCGCAGCGATCTAGGGCGCCTTGTCTGGAGCGAAAGCGATGGACTCCCCGGCGTGATTGCCGATCGGTATGCAAATGTCGTAGTGCTCCAAACACTCACTGCAGGCATGGATCGGCACAAGGAAACCATTGCCGCAATCCTCATGGAGAAAACAGGCGCTGCATGTGTCATCGAGCGGAACGATGCCCCCGTGCGCACTGCCGAAGGCTTGCCGCCGGTCACAGGGATTTTGGCCGGAGAAAATCCCGGTGAGGTTGAAGTCGAGACCTCGGGCGTGCGTTTCCTTGTCGACCCCCTCGGCGGCCACAAAACCGGCCTCTACCTCGACCAACTCGAATCCTACGGCATTGTCGCCGCACTATCGCACGGTCTGACCGTGCTGGATTGCTTTTCCAACCAGGGCGGCTTCGCACTCGCCTGCGCAAAGGCGGGAGCAAGTCATGTCACCGCCGTGGAATCCGGCACGGAAAGTTCAGCGCGCCTCCGCGACAATGCGGCGCGCAACGGGCTGCCTGTGGAAACCAGACAGGCTGATGTCTTCGACTTCCTGCGCCGCCCGGACAAACCCGAATACGACCTCATCATCCTGGACCCGCCTTCATTCACCAAGGCGCGAGGAAAAATTGCCGAGGCCCTGCGCGGCTACCGCGATCTTCACGCGCGGGCAGCTACATTGCTTTCGAAAACCGGCCTGCTCGTCTCCTTCTCCTGCTCGCACCATGTCGCGTCCCATGAGTTTGAGAATTCCATCGCTGAAGGCCTCCACGATGCCCGTCGAAACATGAGACTCATCCGCCGCATCGGCCAACCGCTCGACCATCCGGTGGTGTTGGGGTTGCCGGAAACTGAATACCTCAAAGGCGTCGTGCTTCAGTCCATGCCCGGCAGGTGAACCCTCTGCGTGCGGTGCTCCAGCGCAGTTGTTTTCTTCCAGCTCAAATGCTCTTCGATCGCGCGGGTGATGTATCTTTTTGAATGCCCCACGGCCTCGGAGAGCGACAACCCGGCTGAAAGAAAAGTCGCTATTGCGGCCGAAAAAGTGCACCCCGTGCCGTGAGCGTCGATCTTGCGGCGGAAAGGCGCTTCGAATGTTTCAAACCCATCCCGCGTCGCCAGAATATCCGTTGCCATCTTCTCGCGAAGATGCCCGCCCTTGAGCAAAAACGCGCAACCATGCCGAGCGACGAGCCTTTCGCCTGCCGCCTTCATTTCATCGAGATCGCGGCACGGCATGCCCGAGAGAATCCGCAACTCGTCGAGATTCGGCGTTACCAAAGTCGCCAAGGGAAAAAGCAAATCCCGGTAGGCCTTCACGGCAGAGGCCTTCAGCAATGGATCCCCACTCGATGCGACCATCACTGGATCAACCACAACCGGCACCCGCTTTTTGCAGGCAGCCAAAGTCGACGCCACCGCGCGAATGATCGGCGTGGAAAACAACATGCCAGTCTTCACCGCCGCCACGGGAAACGCTTCAAAACTCAACCGAATCTGCGCCGCCACAATATCCGGCCTCACGGGCTGAATCGCCTCCACCCTGCCGGGAACCTCTGCCACCACACAAGTAATGGCCGTCTGCGCATAGCCACCAAGAGCCGTGATCGTCTTAAGATCAGCCTGCGCTCCCGCTCCACAGGAATTATCAGATCCGGCAATCGTCAAAACAACGGGTGGATTTTTCATGGCTTAAACTAAATCTGTGCAGATTTTAGATTATTTACTGTTGGAAAAATCTAAAATAAAATTACCCCAATTTTTTTGCACATTTTCTCTAACATCCCCACGAGAGCTATTCGAAGCTATATACCGTTCAGCAAAACGAAGTATGGCTTTGTCATATTCAGTGATCAGTTGCGATTCATCGTCAGCACCAGCTGGGGGATTCCTCAAGATTGCGTATATTCGCGAACAATTAAAGAGGCCAGACGCTCCTAGATTGTTTGCAGGATAGTTTTTGGAAGATCCGGGGTATCCTAGAGGAATCAAAATTGCTCGCCGGAGACAGTAGGCTAACAAAATACCATCGACCTTGCTCTTATCAATTGAAATGGTTGATCGAATTATATTCTTGTTATCATCCCAATGATTCCAAGATCCCCACCAGCCGTATCTAGACCAAGCTCCAGAGCCGGACATTGCTGAAAGAGAACCTGCATGTCGCAGAAGCATGTTTCCTCTGGAGTGAGAACCATAATAAATGAAGATTTCGTGATCATCGGCGTAAATTTTATTCGGGTTTGAAGGTGCTACAGGAATTAATTTTTCATACCCTAGAGCTTCATTTATATCTTTAATCGACTTTAAAAATATCGCATAATTCTCTCCACGAGATCCATCTTCTAAAAATGTTATATTTACATTTTTAGAGATTTTTCGCGTTTTTGTCTCCCCTCTCCAATCAAGACATATATCAGAAATAAACTTTTCAACATAATCTTTTTCAACTTTCAAGAGGATGCTATTATTATCATAATAATCTGAAACTTGCTCTGATTTCACAGAGCAAGTAAAAATTAAAACAATAAAAACAAAATACTTAGACATGAAATACAACCTCACCTGCGATTAATGCTTTTAAGCCAATCCTCATGCGTGTTTAGTTTAGCTTGATGACTGTTTAGGTCTTTAAGAACTAATTTATTAAAATCCTCCATTCCAACTAATTTTTTGTTTATATCTTGAACATTTTTTTCTAAAGAAGCCATGGCGCTCCAATTCTTTTGCAAGACCTGAAATTCTCTAACGATTTTTTGATTTTCACTAGCAATTTGGCTAGAGTTTTTAAGAAGCGTTTCGTAGCTTGCTTGGAGTTGCGATACCTGATCCTTGATTCCATCAATTTGCATTTTATTGTTCAGCTCCGAAGAATTTTTTAACTGCAAAACGGTATTGTTTAATGATTCAATCGAGTCTTTAGTCGATTTTATGAGCTTATAATCAGTAGCCATCTGTAATGCTGAAGACTCGAATTTTTCAAAACGACGAAGAATATCGACTTGCGAAGCTTTGCTGGTTTGAATATTTTTATCGATATCATTCATAGCATTTTGGAACGATAAAATTTCATCGGCATTATTCTTAGCTACAAAGTCTTTTAACTTGGCATTAGTTTTTTCAAATTTATACTCGATGTAACTTAATAAAAAGATTATTGGTAAAAATATACCTGCAATAATATATATAATATTCTTATTAATCGCACGAGACCTTTTATTAGCAACATTATCTTTAAAAATCGAATCTAGATTGACATATTCTGAAGAATTTGAATCTCTAATTAGTGAATTACTAAAAATAATTTGGTCTTTTATTAATTGATTTATTTCGAGCATGGTAAGGGGCCCATGCTCATGACCTTCAATTTTTACATAGTATTCTGTTTTATTCATAAATAACTGTATTATAACAACATGATTCGCAAAAAAATCAATGTAAGCTAATAGTGAATAGCATTTTAAAGTTGCATAAAGAAACCGACATCCAAGTTGGCAAAGAAATCAGATTTTTTACGCGGTTGGCATAGTAAGTGGGAGGATTTGATGGTATGCGTAAGGTGAACGAGGACGCTGATGGTGCACTTTATATCAGTGTAAACCTCCGCGTGTAAACTAAAATTTTCACTGAAAGAGCGAGTGGCAGACGCTACTGAAGACACTCCGCGCGGCGAGAAAATGCGCGCGTGGTTCGCTCACGGGATGAGCGGAGCGAAGATGTTGATGAGATCCTTGGCCGTGTCGATGGCGGTGGAGGGCACGGCGTCGAGGGCCTTGTCGGCTTTGTTGATCAGGACGGCGCTGGCGAGGCAGGCGGCGAGGCGCGGAGAGAGGTCTTCCTTTGGTTCGGACAATGTGCCTGAGAGTTGGACGGGGGACCAATACCAGCCATTGCGCGTGGCGGCGAAGAGCGTTTCTCGTGCGCCGGGCAGCAATTTCAGGGTGTTGGGATCGAGGCCCAACTCGAGTTGTCCGGAGAGTTCGCCGCCGTGAGCGACGCTCGCGCTGCCTTCGATGCGTGCAAGGCCACTGGATTCGACGACGAGATTTGTGAGTTTGAGGTTTCCGGCCGACCACTCAAAATCGGTGCTGAGTTTTTGAAGTTGCGGACGGCTCCAGGCCGGGTCGTGGAGGAACGAAGCTACATTTTTCAACAAAGGCAGATCCTGGAGACGAGCGCCTGTGAAGCTGATTTTGCCGCGCCAGATGCCTTGGGCATCCAAGGTTGCCTGGCCTTGACTCGTGCCATCGAGATGTTTCGCCAATGCGGGAAAGGGAAGGCTCTCGACGGGCACGCCATCCCAATTAAGAGTCAAACGCGCATTCGGACCGGTATTTCCAGAGGCCACGAGCGAACCGGCACTGGATAGAAAAAAACGGGCGTCGTCGAAATAAAAGACACCTTCGCGCTCGCGGATGCGGCCCTGCGCATGCGCGAGGGGCGGCAGGCCTGGAATGGAAACCGAACCACCGCGCGACTCGATGTCGTAGCCTCCGGAAACGCGCTGGATCACGAGACTCTGGCCGGTGCTTTGAACTTCCCCGAAACGGAAATCGGCCTTCCGCACATCGAATCTTCTGAGTTCGAACCGCGAGGGGAGCCAGGATGCGAGACGGGAATGGGATTTTTCCGCTGACGCACTGGCAGGCGCGGGCGGGGCGGTTTCGGTCCTTGATTTAAAAGTGGCCGAGAGATTTTGAATGTCGATGTGTTCGATTTCCCAAGCACCGGAGAGCAAGCCGCGCCAATTCCACTCGGCGCGCAACACTTTAGCCTCCAAGCGCTCCAGCGCGGCCGACTCGCCGCCGATGAGGGTCAACCCCTCGCTCAACGCGGAGTCGCCCTCCCACCGCAAGGGGTCCAAACTGGCCTCCAATTTCAAAGCCTGACTCGCGCGGGATGCCAGAAAACGGGCGAATTCAGGACTGTGGATGAAACGGCTGATCTGAATCGCTAGAAAAGCCAAGGCGCATGCGAGTGAAGCGCATACAAAGAGGATGACAAGGAGTCTCCTGCGCGAGTTCGAAGAAGGCTTGGCGCCGCGCACGGCAAAAAACTAACTGAACGACAACTTGGTGACGCCGGAAGCCGAGGCCGCGTTGAGCACATCCATGACGCGCTCATGCTTGGTCATGGGATCGGGACGAAGAATTACGGGATCCTTATCGCCAAACTTGCCGATAGTCTCTTTCAACCAGCTCCGCAACTCGGGCAATTCACGGCTCTGGGGAGAATCGTAGATTTTGTTGTTCATCTGCACTTTCCCATCGGGAAGAATGTCGATGATGATCGGGGTGGATGGCACGCCTCCAGCCGCACCGGCGGAACGGCCGCTGGGAAGGCTGATATTTAATTCTTTCTCAATGACTTGAGATCCGGCTGAAGCCATGAAGAAAAGCAACAACACAAAGACCACATCGACCATCGGGGCGATTTGGAAGCCCGGATCTCCGTCTTCGGATACACCACCTCCACCCATGGCTTAGAACAGCCCTCCGGTTGAGTTTTTTTGAATGATTTGCGTGTCGTTTTTCATTTGGGGAATCATCAGGAAGCGGCTTGGGGATTCGAGTCTTTGTCTACCACGGAGAAAGTTACATTACCCACGCCAGATTGTCCAACGGCCTCGAGGATTTTGCGCACATAGTCATAACGAACTTCGCGGTCGGCGCGGATGAGAACGCGAACCATCGGGTTGGCTGTGACCTTATTTTGAAGGATAGGAACGATCTCGGCCGGCATGGCGTAGTCTTTTTGGTCCACCTCGATGGCGGTCATGCCATTCATGGCCGTGTAGGTCACATTGATGATGACCTGACCGGGGTTGTCCTTGGCTTCCTTGGCCTCCTTGGCGATAGGAAGGTTGATTTCCTTGTTCGACTGCAGCACTTCCGTCGAGCTGATGGACATGAAGAACACCAGCAAGACGAGGAGAATATCAATCATCGGAGCGATCTGGAACTCCGGATCGGGCTCGTGTTCTGGTTTGCGGACAGCTTTTTTTTTCTTACCGCCGGGATGTGCTGCGTCGGACATTTTTTAAGAGATTATGTTCCCCAATCAATAGGCGATCCGCAGTGAGGGCAAGGGGTTTCTCCAACAGAGATCGCTCCGTTGCAAACCGGGCAGTTGGCTTCAGCGGCAGCAGCAATGTTTTGAGAAGCGCCGGAAGACGCGGCGGGTGGCGTGTAGGAGCCATCCGCCCCATCACCGATAATGATTCCATGCAACTCCTCGTAGGGCACATCGACCATGAGATGGAGGAGTTTGTCATCCGAGAGACCGATCCTGATGGTTGCCAGATTTCGGAAGTAGTAATAGAAAATGAAGGCAGGAATAGCGATGAAGAGGCCAGCAGCGGTCGCCATGAGCACCTCACCAATTCGGAGGGCGAGACCGCGCGGGTCGGCCACGCCGGACTGACCGAGAACCGCGAACGCGCCCATCATTCCGATAACCGTTCCCAACAACCCGATCATGGGAGCGATAACTCCGATAACCGAAACATAGCTGATTTTTGTTTTGATCGGCTGGGACTGGCGTAGTCCGTATTCAATCAATCCTGCTTGAACCGCATCTTGACCTCGTCCCAAACGCTCGAGCGTGCCTTGGAGGACTTTGGCCACATAAGCCTTGTTTGCTTTGCAGGTTTCCCAAGCCTCTTGGTAATTACCGGCATCAATTGTTGATTTCAAAGATTCGATCAGGGCCTTTGGTGCGAGGTTCTCGGCACGCAGGGTCATGAAGAGCTGAATGCAATAAGTGAAAAGAACCATCGATGTGCCCACGATACACAACCAGATTCCCACGATCAGCGGACCGCCATGGAGAATCATCTCGATGATGCTCATCTGATCTGGCGGCTTGTCAGCGGCGTGGGCCATGGAGCCTGCTGCCATCAAGAGAACGAGCGGGAGGATGCGATGGATGACTGGGTTTGTTTTTTGCATGGTTTTTAGAACAGGTTGGGAAAATTAGGGAACGATCACTTTTTCTTTCTGGAGAGCCTCGGCGCGGGTTGCGGCGCGTGCTGCGGAAGAGGGATCGTTTTTGAAAATGGTTGTGACAAGAAGATAATTTCCGAGGGCCTCGGATTTTTCACCGGCGCCTTCTTGGATTTCACCCATAAGGCAGAGGGCTTGGCTCATGGCGACGGCGTCGGTTCCGGCCGGGAGCTTCGTCTGCTTGGCGGCTTCCACAATCGGCGTGAGCTTGGCGCGGGCTGTGACGAAGTCTTTTCTGGCGATGGCGAGGCGGGCGAGGAGAAGCTCGGAGGAGGAGCCGGCGCCGGGGTAGAGTTTTTGAAAATTCCTGAAGGCCGTGTCCGCATCAGCTGCGCGTCCTTGGGCGATATACAACTCGGGAAGCAGGGAGCTCGCCCGTTCGGCCCACGGCGTGGGGAGTCCGCTGAACTTCTGCGCGAGCGGCTCAAGCTTGGCCAGCGCACCGGCGGCGTTTCCCGCGCGCCACAATTCATTGGCGGCATCGAAGTCGGCGGGAGCGGCTTTTTCCACGGATTGAACATTGGCCATCTGAACGGCGGTTTCGACCGGCCCGATCTTGATGCGGATGGCATCGGCCTTGACTCCTGTGATCTCGCCTTCGCGCCGCTGGCCGTCTTTTTGAACGACGACATCCTGCGCGTTTATTGCGGACAGTGAGGTCGCAAAGAGAGCTGCTGCCATGAACCAGAAACGGGGGATGCTTGCTTTCATCGGGGTGACTCTCTAATACCTTCCGGCTCGTTAATCAACATTTTCATCAAATTTTATGATTCAAGTTCTCAGAAAAAATCAGCGAGTCCTGATGCTGGTGGTGGCCGTTTTGACAATCGTAGCCTTTATTTTCCTCTACAACACGACGCAGCTTGACGAGTTGGCAACGATCGAAAACCCGACGATCTATGGAAAAGCCCTGACACCCCTTTCGATCGACCGTCAGGTCAAAAACTACCAACTCACCCTCGCCCTCGGGCAGTTCGAGCTTTTGCAAAAACTCGGCGGAACCGCTCCAGATGAAGATCGCGCCCTGACGGAATTTGTCTGGAATCTTCTCGTTCTTCAGCACCAGTCGCGCGAACTCGGCATCGAGCCGACCGATGACCAGGTTGCGAACCGGATCAAGCAGGTTCCGATCTTCCAAGCGGGCGGACAATTCGATCCGCTGAAGTATGGACAGTTTGTCAGCGAGCAACTCGCTCCGCGCGGCTTCACCGAGCGCCAACTCGAGGAGGTGATCCGCGACTCCCTGCGCCTTGAAGCTCTCAGCAAAACCGTCGAGGCACCCGCAGCCATCAGCGAAGGTGAGATGCAAGCCATGGCCCGCGCCTTCCAACCTGTCACGGCGGGCTTCGTGAGGTTCGAGCGCAAGCAAGAGAACGACAAAATCCAGATCAGCCCGGAGGAGGTCTCGTCCATCCACCAGCAAAACCAGTCCGCTTTTATGGCGAATGAAACCCGCGAGGCGCGCTGCGTGGTTTTCGAGCTTCCAGCCGATTCGAAACTCGAAGGAAAGGAGAAGGTGGACGCCCTTCAGAAGCTCGCCAACGCAGCCAGCGAACTCACCGATTCCCTCGCACAGGCGGGAGCATCGCTCGAGCAACTCGCCTCAAAAGCCGGCGCAAAAATCATCAAGCTCACGGCTTTCGACCGCACCGGCAGCCCAGCCCAATCCCCATCCAGCCTCAATTCGGAAGCCATGGCCGACCTCGCTCCCGCCGCGTTTCTGGTTCCAAAGGCAGGCTCGACGAGTGATGTTATTCAGTCAGGCGATGCCTTCTACATTATCGAAGTCACGGCCGTGAATCCAGCCCGCCCGCTCACGCTCGAGGAAGCCCGCCCTCGCATCGATGCGCAACTCCGCGCGCAGAAGGCCGAGCAGATTTTCACAGCCGATGCGACATCTGCAGCGAACGCTCTTCGCGCCGCCGTGGCCGGTGGAAAATCCTTCGCCGAGGCCGCAGCCGCACAGAATCTCAAAGTGGAAGAAATCAAAAATGTCGTGGCCGCCGCCGAATCGACATCCCCCGAAAACCAAGCCATTGCGGGCTCCACACTGCTGCTCAAAGAAGGCGGAATTTCAAACCTCGAAGGCGCTCCCTGGGGGGCTTTCGTCGCGCAACTCCAGTCCCGTGCCCCAGTGAATCAAATGGCATTTGGTGCCCGGGAGACACAGATTCGCGAGAGCCTGCTCCGCAACAAGCGCGACCTGCTCTTCATGGAGTGGTTGCGCGTGAGCCGCGAAGCCGCGCGCATCACTGTGCCTGCAGGCCGCCAAGGCTGATGGATCCAAAAATCGAGGAGATTTTCGACGACGCCACGGGCGATATAGCCGTTGGCGATCTGGAGGCAGCGATCGAGAAATACCGCCGTTGCGTCGAGATAGATCCCGAATTTTTTGAAGGCTGGCACGCGCTCGGCATGTCGCTGATGAAAAACGGCCGCAACGCCGAGGCCGTCGAAGCCGGACTTCAAGCCGTCAAGCTCCGCCCGCAGGACATGCTGGCTTGGTCCAGCCTCTCGCTCTTCCATGTCCGCAACAACCAGATCAAGGAGGCCGAGGCCGCAGGCGGCAAGGCGCGCATTCTCTCTTGGGGCGGAAAAATCAAAACCGATTCCTGACAAACCATGCCGAACACATTCTTCATCACCACCGCGATCGACTACACTAATGGCGCGCCGCACATCGGCCATGCGTATGAGAAGGTCCTCGCCGACGCCATCGCCCGCCACCAACGCCTCGCCGGACGCGATGTGTTCTTCCTCACAGGCGTCGACCAGCACGGACAGAAGGTTCAGCAATCCGCCCAGAAACGCGGAGTCGAGCCAGCGGAATTTGTCGCCGAGATCACCACGCTCTTCGTGGAGCTCTGGAAAAAACTCGACCTCAGCCACGACGCCTGGGCCGCCACTGTGGAGAACCTGCACAAATCCTGCGTGCAAGGCATGCTCCAGCGACTCTGGGATGAAGGCCAATTCTACAAGGCTACGCAGAGCGGCTACTACAGCGTGCGCCAGGAGCAGTTCCTCACAGAAAAAGAACGCGGCCCCGACGGCGAGTTCGGCCCCGAATGGGGCGAGGTCGTCCTGATCGAGGAAGAAAATTACTACTTCAAACTCGCCGAACACCGCGACTGGCTCCTGCATCTCATCGACTCCCGCACGCAAGCGGGGAATCCTCTCGTCGTCCCCGATTTCCGCGTCGCCGAGCTTCGAAACGCCGTAGAGAAACTCACCGGCGACCTCTGCATTTCCCGCCCAAAATCCCGCCTCACCTGGGGCATCGAGCTTCCCTTCGATCCCGCCTTTGTGACCTATGTCTGGTTCGACGCCCTTTCGAACTACATCAGCTTCGCCGGCTACGACGCCAAGCCCGGAGCCGATCTCAGCCTTTTCAAATCCCGCTGGCCTGCCCTGCATGTTATCGGAAAGGACATTCTCATCCCGCCCCACGGCATCTACTGGATGATCATGCTTCGCGCTCTCGGCTTCACCGATGCCGAGATGCCCACGCTTCTCGTCCACGGTTGGTGGAACATCTCCGGCGCCAAGATGAGCAAAAGCCTCGGAAATAGCATCGATCCCGAGATCCTTGTGGCCCGCTACGGCCAAGCCGCCGTGCGGTATTACCTGCTCAGCGACATCTCCACCGGACGCGACGCCGATTTCAGCATCGAGCGCCTCGAACAGCGCTACAACGCCGAACTCGCCAACAGCCTTGGCAACCTGCTGAACCGCACACTCAGCATGGCGAAACGCTACCGCATCGGCATCCTGCGCCGCATGGACTCCCCGCTCGCCGCCTTCGTTCAGGAAAAAACCGCCGCCTACGACGCGGCAATGTCATCCTACCAAGTCCAAGCCGCCATCGAGGCTGCGATGGAGATCGTTACCCGTTGCAACGCGTATGTGGAGGAAACCGCCCCGTGGAAACTAGCCAAAGACCCTGCCCAATCCGATAAACTCGACGAGGTCCTCTACACGCTCTCCGAGTCCCTGCGCATCATCTCGATCCTCATGTCCCCGATCATCCCCCGCGAAGCGGATGCCATACGCACCCAGCTCAACTGGCAAGGCGACGCTTCCCTCGCCGCCGTCGCATGGGGCGCGCTCCCGGAGGGCCACCAACTCGGCGATCCCGTCCCGCTGTTTCCGCGCATCGAAACGCAGGAATGAAATAGGCCGCTGTCGGTTCATCCAGAAATACATCAAGGACTATATCCTGGAGCACTGGTCAGCGGACTGCTTGGCGATGTCGAAGGCCATGGGCTCTTGCGCGTACCTTAAAAATGCGAAAGGCCCTCGGACATTTCCAAGAGCCTAGCGCCGGCCGGACATTTCCAACCCAACTTAATTTTATAAAATCACGCCTGTCTTAAAACTTCCAAAAAACTTTTAAGACTTTTTTAGCCCCTTACTCACACCAACTCGCGAGGAGCGGTAACTCAAACCTACGCTGCCTTCTCGCGGCGCTTTTCAAGCCAGGCTTTGAAGAATTCCCACGCGATTGGTAGGACTGAAACCACGATGATTCCGAGGATGACGAGCTTCATGTTTTTCTGCACGATTTCGAGGCCGCCGAAATAGTAGCCGCCGCCGAGGAAGATTCCGATCCAGAGGACCGCTCCGGTCACATTGTAGAAAGCGAATTTGGAGTAGGTCATCGAACCGACGCCGGCCACGAAGGGGGCGAAGGTGCGAACGATGGGAACGAAGCGGGCGAGAATGATGGCGCGTCCACCGTATTTTTCGTAAAAGGCGTGAGCTTTCATGAGGTGCGCCTTGTTAAGAAAGCGGCTCGACTCGTAGTGAAAGACCTTTGGTCCCAGCCATTTTCCGATCGCATAGTTCACGCCGTCGCCCACGATGGCCGCCACCAGAAGCAGGGGAGTAATTATGGTCCAATCGATCAGCCCTCTACCAGCCAGGGCTCCAACAGCAAAAAGCAAGGAATCGCCGGGCAAAAACGGCGTCACAATGAGGCCGGTCTCACAGAAAATGATAGCGAAAAGCAGAGCGTAAATCCACACATCGTAGTTTTTGATAAACCACTCGAGGTGCTTTTCGGCGTGCAGGAAAAAATCAATAAACTCGCTCATCGCGGTGTTATGCTCGGACGCCATGTCCAAGGCAAACAGAATCTGGCAACATTAGCTGCGACGCGCCGCGTTCCTGCTCGCGCGCATCTGCAGCAACTCGACCAGCAAAGCGAATCCCATTGGCAGGTAGAGATATTCCTTGTCTACATGCTTGTGCAGTCCCTCCAGAATCAGCGTCATTCCGATGCAGACCAAAAATGACAGCGCCAGGATTTTGAGAGCCGCATGCCGCACGACGAAGTCGCCAATCGGCTTGGCAAATGCCAGCACTGCCCCGAAGGAAACCAGCACCGCGAAAATGATGACCTGCATATAGGAGGTCAGCCCCACGGCCGTGATCACCGAATCAATCGAAAAGACCGCATCCAAAAGCAAAATTTGCACGATGGCCGAGGCGAAGGTCATCGTCACCGCCCCTCCAAGCCCGGTGCCGTCGGCCGGCGATGGATGTTCCACACAGTGGTGGATTTCTTTCACAGCTTTCCAAGTGAGAAAAAGCCCACCAGCCAGCAGGATCAGGTCTTTCACCGAGAGCTTGAACCCCGCAAGCGAGAGAACCGGGTCCGTCATGCTGATCAACAGGCTCGCCCCGCACAAGGCGATGAGCCGGAAAAGAAGCGCCAAAAAGAGCCCCATATTCCGCGCCTTGTCCCTCAATGCCGGATCTATCCGCGAGACCACCAGAGTGATGACCAGGATGTTGTCGATTCCAAGAACCAACTCAAGCGCCACCAGCAGCGCCAGAGTCGCCCACGCTCCAGGCGTTTGAATCCAGCCCGCCGACCAATCCACAACCCCGGCCGCGTTGGCCGATTCCGCGCCAAACGCGCTCCCGCACAGAAAAAAACCGCACAAAATGAAGAGAAGAAGGTTCCGCATGGCGGCAACTATGGCGAAAGTCTGGATATTTTCCAACCCGCATCCATGCGCGTGTAGAGAAGGCGGTCGTGCAGACGATCCGCCCCACCCTGCCAGAATTCGATTGTCTCCGGCACGATACGGTAACCGCCCCATCCCTCGGGCTTCGGCACATTCCCGTCGGCAAACTGTTTTTTCAGCTCCTCGAATTTTGCAACAAGCACATCGCGCGAGGGGATCACGGAACTCTGCTCGGAAACCCACGCCCCGATACGGCTGCCGAAAGGACGACTGAGAAAATACTCCAGCGACTCGGCCTCGGAAATTTTCTCCACCTTGCCGGCAACCTCGACCTGACGCTCAAGCGTGATCCATGGAAACAACAGCGCGGCCTGCGGATTTGCCGAAATCTGCTGCGCCTTGCGGCTTCCGTAGTTCGTGAAAAACACAAACCCCCGCTCGTCGATTCCCTTCAACAAAACCGTGCGGCACGAAACACGGCCCGAACTATCCGCCGTGCCCAGCGTCATCGCATTCGGCTCCACAATGCCCGCGCTCCTCGCCTCCTCAAACCACACGCGAAACTGCGCCAACGGGTCGGCGTTGAAAGACGCCGCATCCAGCGGTTCGCGTTGATAATCACGACGGAGATGGTGGATTTCAGAGTCGGTTGCCATAATCAAATTCTGAGCCTTGAATCGAATTTTGGACAGATTTTACCGGATCAAAGCCGCACGCTCCTCATTTCCTTCGTGCATCAGGAGCGTGTGAGGAGTCTATTGGCACCATGTCCGAAGTCATTTTACCCGATCTGCAGGCCTGCGTGCTCTGCGAGGATGTGCGCCAGGAGGCAAGCGGCCAGCAGACGCTTGTCGGAATCATTGGCATGATTCCCGCCCCAGTGCTGCCTCTCGGTTTTTTCAAGCTCTGCCTTTGGACCCGCTGGTGCGGCGGCATCGGCCAATTCACCCAGCAATCGGCAATCCTCACGCCGGAAGAGGAAACACCCATCGCCGAGAGCGAGGTCGAATTCCAACTCCCCGCCCTCGATGCCCACGCCACGAATGTCCATGTCTTCGGTGGACTCCAGATTCCCTCACCCGGCGTGTATACGGTGGAAGTCAAAATCGATGGCGAACTCCGCCTCCGCTTTCCCCTACCGGTCGTCCAGGTGCAGGCCCTGCCGGAGAACTGAAATCACTCCGCTTGGGCGGCGACCAATTCCCCCAGCGCGTCCCGATAGCCGGGATAGCGCGGACTCCAACCGATTGACCTCAGCCGATCGTTGCTGATCCTTTTGCTCGTCCATCCGCGTTTGCGGTTCATATCCGCCGGCCCCTCGAGCGGCAGGGGGCGATTCAAATGATCAGCGATCCATCCATAAATCTCGCGCTGTGTCGTCGGCGTGTCGTCGCACACATTGTAAATGCCCGCCGCCTCTTCGTGCTGTGCCAACTGGAGCAGCGCCCTCGCGCCGTCATCGCGGTGAATTTGGTTGATCCACCTGTTGCCTCCGGCCTCAAGAACAGCCGAGCCCTCCAGAAATTTTTTTAACAACACCGAGCGGCCAGGTCCGTAGATTCCCGCCAACCTCGCCACGACTCCGCCCGCTTCGAGCGCGATCTTTTCCGCTTCGAGCAAAATCCGGCCCGTCTCGCGATCCGGCTCCGCTGGAGAATCCTCGGTGACCCACCCCCCATCCACCTGCGAATAAACCGATGTGCTGCCAGTAAAAATCAAACGCCTCGGAGAAAAGGCATCACGCAGATGCTCCAAGCCATCCCGATACACCGCACGGTAGGCATCCGCTCCCCCGCGCCCCGAGCTGGCACAGTGCACGACCACATCCGGGCTCTCCCACCCGGCAGGAACGCGGATCGGTTTGGAAATATCTACGACGGCGACGGGAAACGGCAGATCAGCGAGTCTGGCAGCAGATTCCTCCGTGGCGCAAAGCCCCAGCACGCGCCATCCCGCCTCTAAAAAGAAACCGGCTGCGGCTTCCCCCAGGAAACCGCAGCCGGCGATAACAATTTTACCACTGTCCAATGGTTAGGACACGGGGTTGAAATTAAATCGGATCTTCAACTTAGCGCGCTTGGCGTTGTTTTTCGCCTTGCGACGCGTGCGCTGAACGGGTGTTTCAAAAGCGCGCAGTCGACGCACTTCATCCATCAAGCCCTCCGCATCGATCTTCCCTTTCAAACGCTTCAGGGCTCTATCGATGGGTTCGCCTTTTCGAACGATTATTTCCGGCAT
>JBIIUB010000051.1:0-18048 GCA_044340205.1 Terrimicrobiaceae bacterium | reverse complement strand
CTCACAAAAACCCTGTGGAATGACCCCAAAAATCGGCGCTCGCTGCCGAAAGTGCTCGGAATTATGTAGGTCGGGTCATACCCATCAAATCAGCTTTGGAAGGTGTAGTGATATATGTTGCTCCCAGCTGGGAGCACTTGCTGAAGTTGTGCTGGCAAGAGTGGCCGGGTGCGTCCAAGAGCCAGTCATCCTTCCCGCGTCCCGTCAGCGGGTGCTGCTGGCTGTATCACGGAGGAAGTGACAGGTAATGCGGGGAAGGCTGTTTCCCCCCGGGTGAAAAACCTGAATCTCATCGGTCCCAAAGTTCGGCATCTCCGTCATCAGCGCAGTTGGTCTCAGAATGACCTCGCCACACGCCTCCAAATCCTCGGAATGAACGAAGGGACTCGATGCCGTATTTCCAAGATCGAGGCCCGTCTTGTATGGGTTTCTGACGAGGACATGATCTATCTGGCCCGAGCATTCAAGGTCGAGGTGGGCGATCTCTATCCCGAAATGATTCGGAAATCACGCCGTCTGCACGAGGCCATTGGATCTGCGAAAGCATCCCGCTACGGGGTGGCTTGAAAGATTGCTCCCGAGTGGGAGCAAGGGGACGAGATCAGGACACTATGGTGTGGCTCCTATGCACCACTTCATCATTGCTCAAGCAAGCTCACTCGACGGCGCGTTGTCCCAAGGTCTCGGGATCATCGCGAAGTTCCTCTACATTATTGCGGTCATCGGCAAACTTATCCTTCTCACTCTCGCTTCCGAGCTTTGGAGGTGTCATCAGGAAGATGCCCTTCTTGGTAAGCGCCATCGCGCTTGGCGGCACCTGACCGTATTCACGCAGATTCCATTCCGCATAGTGGCAAGCTTGCTTGATCAAAGATTCCAATCGCTCCCGCCTCGTTTGGGGTTTCTTCAGAGCGATCATCTGATCTCAACTCCCAGCCAAAAACATCTCAATCTTTAATCTGGGTATGCACTTCATTCAACCATACACAACGTTTTGTGGTTATGCCGGAAAGCGCGCCGTTTTTTGATCAATATAGAGTGGCCGGTTGAGTCATGTGCATACCCAGAATCTTTAATGTAGCCATGAAGAAGGCTTGTCTGCTTTTGGACTATACACTGGTCCTCTGCCAAGCAGCCTTCTAGGCCGGTCTTGAAGAGTTGTGCAGCGATGCGATGGGCAGTGTAGAGACCTCCTCGCGTGTTTTTATCTGTTGGGCGCTTGCGGTCCCAGTTGTAGAGGCCTTGCGAGGCATCAAGGAGTTCCATCTCATCATGGCTTCCATCTTCATACTCGATGCGAATTTTTGAAACCGCTGGGTGATTCTGTGTGGAGGTATCACTCATGGGTTTATTTAAATTGAGGTAATGCTCGGCGAAAAGGTTTGCTGGCCAGTCGTGTGATTCGCGTGAATTTTGTCCAGCGTCCGCCGGGCGAGGTAGGATGTGGCTCTGCAGGGGACTCTCCTCCACCACCACCATCCGAGTCACCGCCCTTTGGCGCCATCCATGCGACCAAGTAGAGGATTCCCACAAGCAGCAATAACGGCCATGCGGGAACGAAGAATGCCGCGAAAAAGAAGAGCAGAAAGACGATGGGCTTCAGCATAAGTGCGAGATCAAAAAAATTCCCGGCTCACTCTCTTTGCGGGCGGTGGGAAAAATGGGTGTTGTAGAGCAGGCTCCAGAATTCCTCGTAGGGTTCGAGCTTCGCCTTTTGATGGGGCGTCGCCTTGATCGTGTCCTTGAAGTTGTTGTAGTCGATTAAGGCCGAGAGCTTCGCCATCGCTGCATCCATCTCCTCCTGGGTATTGAGATACACGCGATACGGATAGTCGCTGTGAGCGTATTCGTGCACTACCGGGCGCTTGGCCAAGTCTGGCGAAACGAGTTCGGCGAAGCGTTTCAGGTCGTCCTTGTCCCGGCCACGAATGTTGAAAACGGCAGGGCCATCCGGGTTGAGGTGTGAGGGTTTTTTGATGATCGAATAGAAGCCGATTTTGGTGAGAATCCACATACTGAAAATGTATCACTATCCGGAATAATGGAAAGCCTCCTGAGGTTCATTATGCCTAGCTCAGCGGCGATTTCAGGAGATATGTCAAACCCTCATTTCACCTTCAGAAAAGCACTCGCTTTTTGTGTTGCTCACAGCTGTTTTTGGATAACTTTTTCCCATGAATAAATTGCCTCCTGGAAGCCCCGGCGATCTCCAACGACGCCTCTTTCAAATCTCCGAAACACTCTCCCTCGAAGAGCGCAATCTTCGCAATAATCCTTCTGGACTCTCGCGTGCTGCAGATTTCATCGAGGAGTTCTTTTCACGGTCTGGATTCAGCGTTTCGCGCCAGACTTTCCAAATCGATCGCTTTGATTGCCACAACCTCGAAGCCGTGCCTTGCGACTTTTGCGGATTGCAGGAACCCCACTGGATTCTCGGTGCGCACTATGACTCGGCTCCGGGCACCTTTGGAGCCGATGACAATATCTCCGCTGTAGCGATCCTTTTGGAAACCGCTCGCCTCCTTGCGCAATCGCCCAACCCACCGAGGAACATCCGCTTTGTCGCCTATACAAATGAGGAACCTCCCCATTTCATGAACGAGTCGATGGGTAGTCGCGTCCACGCCACAACATGCCGAAAAAACGGCGACAATCTCCAAGGCATGATCTGCCTCGAAAGCCTCGGGTATTATTCAGACGAGCCCGGTTCGCAGGAGTTGCCCACGCTTTACAGCATGCCCGAGAACGCACAGGGTCTCATGCGCTCAAGAGGAATTATCCCAACCACTGGCAACTACATCGCTATCGTTAGCGACAGAACCTCGGAGGCACTGCTTACGCGCTTTGATGCTGCAATTTCACCCGGACTTTCAATGCCCGCTCTCCCAGTCGTGATGCCCGAAATGCGCTTCTCCGACCATCTCTGTTACTGGGACGAGGGCTTCCCCGCTCTGATGCTCACCGACACCGCTCTCTTTCGAAACCCAAACTACCACCGTCACACCGACACCGTGGAGACGCTCGATTTCAAGGCCATGGCATCGATCACTGAGAACTTGGTATCTGCCTTGGCTCGATTTGCAGGAATTTTAACCTCGTCTTGATTTCTCGGGTTGCTAAATTCTGCTCCATGCAAGCGATAGTCGTCAGATTATCTGATCTCACTTTTCTTTCTTCGGAGGACCTCTCTGGTGCTTGCTCTCAGGCCGAGCTGGGACAAAAAAATATCAAGCAATTTACGTTTCTAACTGGAGACCTCCGCGTCACGATCACCGATGGCACAGCCCGTATCGAATATCGTCAACCGAACACAGAAAAAATGATCGAGGCTCAACGGCTGTCTGAGAAGGCCGCTGAAAAGGCCAAGAGTGGTTACTTTCCACATGCTCTCCATCTATCTTCACACAAGCCCTCGCGGCGAATCCTGCCCTGTCAGTGACGCATTGCGATCTTGCGATGCTCCACTATGAACTCGGCGATTTGTCGGCAGCCAAGGATCAGCTCATCGATGCCCTGCGACTCGCTCCGGATCAAGATGCCGGCTAACAGGACGATGCTGGACAGCCGCCTACACGCCCCGACTTTGAATGATTACCGTTTTAAGGTTTTTTTTGTTATAAGCCGACATTCGTTTGTGCTTCCGGGGTGACACCATCGGTTAGGCCGTGATATGAAATCATCCTTTCCATGCGCGCCTCGACTATCCCTGAAAAGAACAAGTCCCTCGAGTCCTGGATTTGGGACGCGGCCTGCTCGATTCGCGGGGCGAAGGATGCTCCGAAATACAAGGACTACATCCTTCCACTCATTTTCACCAAGCGACTCTGCGATGTTTTCGACGACGAACTGAACCGCATCGCCAAGGAAGTCGGATCGCGCAAAAAGGCTTTCCAGCTTGTGAAGGCGGACCACAAGCTCGTTCGATTTTACCTCCCATTGATTCCCGATGATCCCGATCAGCCGGTTTGGTCGGTTATCCGCAAGCTCTCCGACAGGATCGGAGAGGGCGTCACCACGCACATGCGGGCCATCGCCCGGGAGAACCCGCTTCTTCAAGGCATCATCGACCGTGTGGATTTCAACGCCACCACTCACGGCCAGCGAGACCTCGACGACGATCGCCTCTCCAATCTCATCGAGTCCATCAGCACGAAGCGCCTTGGGCTCGAGGATGTGGAAGCCGACATCATCGGCAAAAGCTACGAATATCTCATCCGAAAGTTCGCCGAGGGCGGTGGCCAGAGCGCAGGCGAATTTTACACTCCCGGCGAGGTCGGCGAAATCATGGCCCGCGTTCTCGATCCGGAGCCGGGCATGGAAATCTACGATCCCGCCAGCGGATCAGGCGGCCTCCTCATCAAATGCGAACTCGCCATGGAGGCGAAGATGAAAGCCGCCGGGCAAGCGACCTACGCGCCTCTCAAACTCTTCGGCCAGGAATATGTCCCCGAGACCTGGGCCATGGCCAACATGAACATGATCATCCACGACATGGAGGGTCAGATCGAAATCGGCGACACATTCAAAAACCCGAAGTTCCGAGACAAGCGCGGCAAGCTCCGCACCTTCGACCGCGTGGTTGCAAATCCCATGTGGAACCAGGACTGGTTCACCGAGGCCGACTACGATGCCGACGAACTCGGACGATTCCCGGCTGGCGCGGGTTTCCCCGGCAAATCCTCCGCCGATTGGGGCTGGGTCCAACACATGCTCGCCAGCCTGAATGACACAGGACGAGCCGCCGTCATCCTCGACACCGGTGCTGTCTCCCGTGGCTCTGGCAACGCCGGCACCAACAAGGAAAAGACCGTCCGCCAGTGGTTCGTGGACCAAGACCTCGTCGAGAGCGTCCTCTACCTCCCCGAGAATCTTTTCTACAACACCTCCGCCCCCGGCATCGTCCTTTTCCTCAACAAGGCCAAGCCCACTCCGCGCAAAGGCAGGCTCTTCCTCGTCAATGCCAGCCAGATTTTTGAGAAAGGCGACCCGAAAAACTTCATCCCCGATGCCGGAATCCAGCGCATCGCCGAGAACCTCCTTGCTTGGAAGGAAGAGGAAAAGCTCAGCCGCATCGTCGATCACGCCGAGCTGAAAAAGAACGACTACAACATCTCTCCCAGCCGCTACATCCACACCAGCTACGCCGAGACCTACCGGCCCATCGCCGAGATCGTCGAGGAACTGGATGCCATCGAAGCCGAGGCCAAAGAGACGGACATGGCCCTGCGTGAAATCCTTAAGCAACTTGGAATTTAACCGCAGATTTCGCAGATGAACGCAGATTCAAAAAACGATCCTGAGACTTACGCCATTCTTGGGGCGGCGATGGAGGTTCATCGTGAGCTTGGAAGCGGATTTCTGGAGGGCGTGTATCAAGACGCCTTGGAGATCGAATTCAAAGAGCGAGGCATCCCGTTCGCACGCGAGCACCCGGTCCCCGTTGCCTACAGGGGGCAGGCGTTGGGCACGCCCTATCGTGCCGATTTCCTCTTCTACGGCTCAGTGATTGTTGAGCTCAAAGCCATCAAGGCTCTCTCCGATATCGAATCCGCTCAGGTTCTCCACTACCTCAAAGCCACCGGCTTCGAGCGCGCCTTACTCATCAATTTCGCCACGCAACGCCTCGACTACAAACGCTGCATCCAATCTGAAAATCATCTGCGCCAATCTGCGTCATCTGCGGTTCACCTGCAGTTGGGAGGAAAAGCATGAAAATCTTCATCAGCAGCGTGCAGAAGGAATTCACCGCCGAGCGCAAGGCTCTGGCCGAGTATCTTTCCACTGATCCGTTGCTGAGACGCTTCTTCGAGCCCTTCCTCTTCGAGCGGGATGTGCCCGCGTCCGATCGTCGACCCGATGAAGTCTATCTCGACGAAGTCCGGGACTGCGACATCTACATCGGCTTGTTCGGTGACGATTACGGCAGGGAAAACCAAGCCGGACTTTCTTCCACTCATCTCGAATACGAGGAAGCCACCCGACTCGGAAAAAGCCGCCTGATCTTCGTGAAGGGTGAGACCGATGATGCGAAGCACCCGAAAATGAGGGCGCTGATCCGTGGAGTGGCTGATAACCTCGTTCGGCGTCGCTTCAATTCCCCGGAAGAACTCATCGCCTCCGTGTATGCCAGCCTGGTCCGGATTCTCGAAGATCGCGAACTCATCCGTGTCGGTCCCTTCGATGCCTCGTTCTGCCGCAACGCCTCCCTGGACGACTTGGACGAAACCAAGATCACCCGTTTCTTGGGGCTTGCTCGTCGTGGTCGCCATTTTCCATTGCCGGCAGAGACTCCGGCGAACGAGGTGCTGGCGCACCTCAACCTCCTCGACAAGGGGCGTCCGACCAACGCCGCCATTCTGCTCTTTGGCAAGCAGCCGCAACGGTTCCTGATCACCTCCGAGGTCAAGTGCGCCCACTTCCACGCTCGTGAAGTGGCAAAGCCCATTCCTTCCTACCAAGTTTACAAAGGCACGGTCTTTGATCTCGTCGATCAGGCCAAAGACTTCGTCCTCTCCAAGATCGATCTGTGGGTCGGAACACGGGAAGAAAGCACGCGGGTTCCCACGAAATACGAAATCCCCCAAGAGGTCGTCGCCGAAGCCATCGTCAACGCCGTCGTGCATCGTGACTACACCAGCAACGCCAGCGTCCAGGTCATGCTCTTCAAAGACAGGCTGGAAATTTGGAATCCCGGTTCCCTGCCGCCGCCCCTGACTCCAGAGACACTGCGCGGCCCGCACGCTTCCGTCCCTCACAACCCTCTCCTCGCCGAGCCGATGTATCTCACCAAATACATCGAACGCATGGGCACCGGCATCCGCGACATGATCCGACGGTGCAAAACTGCCGGACTCCCCGAGCCTGAGATTCGCATGGATGCGGGTTCCTTCGTCCTAACGATCCGGAGAAAGGGCTCGGCAACAAAGGGCGAGTTCCGACCCAGTTCCGACCCAGTCACCGACCCAGCTACCGACCCAGTTGTTCGTATCGTGTTGGCCCTTGCCCTTGGAGAAATGGCCCCCTCGGTCATTTGGGAATGCCTCGGCCTCAAGCATCGTCCGACTTTCCGGGAAAATTACCTCCGTCCAGCGCTCGGTCAGGAACTCATTGAGCCAACTATTCCCAACAAACCCAACAGTCCCCTCCAGAAATACCGCCTCACGGAAAAAGGCCGACGCTTGCTGGAAGAACTCAATTCCGCAGGAGGCAAACCATGAAGACGGAAGAAAAGAAACCGCAGATTTCGCAGAGGAACGCAGATGGCTTTCTGCAATTCTCTATCTGCGCCCATCTGCGTCATCTGTGGTTCAAAAACTTTCCGGGAATGGAGACAGACAATAGCTTGATGGGGATTCAAGAAGGGATCGGTTTATGAGCGACGAAACCCTCGAAATCATTCAGAGCGGCAAGGGCATCGCTGCCGATGTGCGCAGCATGATTGAGCAGACCCGCTCCCAAGTTGCTCGCGTCGTCAATGCCGGAATGACTCTCCTCTACTGGCGTATTGGCATGCGGATTCAGACGGAAGTCCTGGGAAATGAACGAGCCGAATACGGGATGAAGATTGTCTCTACGCTGTCGAGACAATTGGTCGATGATTATGGATCGGGATTCTCGGCCAAGAACCTTCGGCACATGATGAAATTCGCGGGGGCATTCTCCAATGCTGAAATTGTCTCTACACTGTCGCAACAATTGGGCTGGTCGCATTTCAAGGAGATTATTTACCTCGAAAATGACCTCCAGCGCGACTTCTACGCCGAGATGTGCCGGGTCGAACGCTGGAGCGTTCGCACCCTGAGGGCCAAGATTGACTCCATGCTCTTCGAGCGCACCGCCATCTCGAAAAAGCCCGAAGAAGTTGCCAAGGCCGAACTCGCTGCTCTCCGTAGCGAGGACCTGCTCACTCCCGATCTCGTTTTTCGCGATCCTTACATCCTCGACTTCCTTGGCCTCAAAGACCGCTTCCTCGAAAAAGACCTCGAAGACGCCATCCTGCGCGAACTTGAAACCTTCCTCCTCGAACTCGGCAACGGCTTCGCTTTCCTTGGACGCCAGACCCGCATCCAGATTGACTCCGACGACTTCTATCTCGACCTCCTCTTCTACCATCGCCGACTCAAGCGCCTCATCGCCATCGATCTCAAACTCGGCGACTTCAAAGCCGAATACAAAGGCCAGATGGAGCTCTACCTCCGCTGGCTCGCCAAAAACGAGCAGCAACCCAGCGAGGAATCCCCGCTGGGCATCATCCTCTGCGCCGGGAAAAAAACAGAGCAGATTGAACTGCTCGAACTCGACCAAAGCGGCATCCATGTAGCCGAATACCTCACCGCGCTTCCGTCCCGCGAATTGCTCCAACAAAAACTCCACGCCGCCATCGAAATGTCGCGGGCCCGTTTGGAGAGACAGGAAGGAATCGCGGAGTGATGACGGAAGAAATGAAACCGCAGATTTCGCAGAGGAACGCAGATGGCTTTCTGCATTTTCCTATCTGCGCCCATCTGCGTCATCTGAGGTTCAAAAACTTTCCGGAAAGGGAGACAGAGAGGGGCTTGATGGTGATTCAAGAAGGGATTGGGCTATGAACGACTGGACCGAATGCGATGTATCTCGCTCCTTCCTGAAAACAAAGGTTGGACGGCAACATCAGATTCCATCCAAGGAAATCGCTCCAATCGGAGCATTCCCAGTCGTTGATCAAGGACAGGACTTCATCTCTGGTTACTGCGACGATCCAGAGAAAGTGATCGATTTCGATTTGCCACTCATCATTTTCGGTGACCACACACGCTGCTTCAAATTCGTCGATTTTCCGTTCGTTTTGGGTGCGGACGGGACGAAGGTCTTATTCCCAAATAAGAAACTCTACGATCCGAAGTTTTACTACTTCGCACTCAAATCTCTTGATATTCCAAGCCGAGGCTATAATCGGCATTTCAAGTTTCTCAAGGAACGAAGTCTGCCGCTCCCTCCACTCCTCGAGCAGAGGAAGATCGCGCACATCCTTTCGACGGTGCAGCGGGCGATCGAAGCGCAGGAGCGGATCATTGCGACCACCACCGAGCTGAAAAAGGCCCTCATGCAAAAGCTCTTCACCGAAGGCCTGCGCCACGAACCCCAAAAACAAACCGAAATCGGCCCCGTCCCCGAAAGCTGGGAGGTAGTGAAGCTCTCGAATGTTTGCCAGTTCCAAAGCGGCGGGACTCCATCCAAAAAAAATCCTGAGTTCTGGCAAGGAACGATCCCTTGGGTGTCGCCAAAGGACATGAAGCGGCCTCGCCTAAGTGATGTTGAAGACCACATATCGCAAGAAGCACTTGAAAGCGGAAGCAAGCTTGCCCCTGCTGGCTCAGTCTTCGTCGTCGTCCGTGGAATGATTTTGGCGAAGACCGTCCCCGTTGCTCTCGCTGAGGTTCCGATGGCCATCAATCAAGACATGAAGGCCATCATTCCGGGGCCAACGCTTCGCTCCGACTTCCTCCTCTACGCTCTGGAGACACTTCGAGACAACTTGTTCAAGAAAGTTGGACGCTCAGGTCACGGAACGTGCACCTTGATGGGACACGAGGTCGCGGCATTCAAGATTCCTCTGCCTGATTTGCACACACAGGAGGAGATCGCTTCAGCGATTCAGAACCTCGAACGGAAACAAGAGCTACATGAGGAGAAGCGCGATCAACTCCAAGACCTCTTCCGAACTCTCCTTCACGAACTGATGGCCGCTAGGACCCGCGTCGTGTGAACCTCAAAACTAAAATCATGGCCACTTTCAAAGACATTGAGGCAATAGACAACGGCGCAAGGTTCGTGAATGTCGATTTGCACATTCATTCCTACGGGGCTTCAGCGGACGTTTCCGACACGGCGATGACTCCGAAGGCAATTGTTGACTCTGCATTGAGGCAAGGACTTAGCGTGATCGCGATCACCGACCACAATTCCGAGGCCAACGTCGTCGAGGCCGTCTCTTACGCCGCGGCTTTTAGCGGGCAAATCCTTGTCATTCCGGGCGTAGAAGTGACAACAGCGCATGGGCATCTTCTCGCATACTTTGCCCCAGACAAAGTCGACGTGCTCTCAACCTTCCTAGCGAAGCTAGACTTGGTTGGAGCCAAGGGCGCAGAGAATACTCACACGGCCAAGTCGATGGCAGACGTCATCTCGGAAGCTTATAAACTGGGCGGCATCTGCATCGCGGCCCACATTGATCGGGAAAAAACCGGGTTCGACAAGTTCACACTCGGATTTCAGAACTGGAAACGGGACATTCTCCGCAGCCCCGGCCTATTCGGACTTGAGTGCGACGCTGTCATGACGCTCGATTGGTATTCCGAAGAGGACACCGGGAATTCCGAAGCAAAGGTTCGACATGAGATTTTCATGTCTCGCCGCGAAGTGCCCGACTTGAAAGGCAGGCATCATCTTGCACACCTTCAAGGATCAGATTCCCACAGTTTGGCGCGGTTTGAGACGGCGGTTCCATCGAAGCCGTGGACCCGTATGAAACTCACCGATCTGACCTGGGAGGCATTTCGAACAGCGCTCACGGACCCAACTGCGCGGGTGAAAGCAAAGGCGGCCCTTCCGAAAGCGATTCCCCGGGTCGTGGGCATCTCGATGACCGGTGGTTTCTTGGATGGAGAATTGATCCAATTCAGTGACAATCTGAACTGTTTTATCGGCGGCCGTGGAACCGGAAAATCTACTGCGATTCGTGCGCTTGCTTATGCTTTTGGAATAAATGAGGAATTCGAAAGCTTCGAGAATTGCCCTGATCTTGTCGTGGTGTTCTGCCAAGATACCGACGGCACTTTGTATCGTTACGAACGCTCAAAGGGTGGCGAGATCCTGGTAAAGGCCAAAGAGGAAGGCACCATCGACGAAGTCCCTGTAGACTCATTTCGCATCGAGTATTTTGGGCAAGGGGAACTAGCAGAGGTTGCAAAAGACCCTCTCAACACTCCGCAGCTGTTTCAGGGATTCCTTGATCGTCACACTAGTCTCGGTGATTTGCGGGACGAGGAGGATGGGTTGCTCGCGCAGCTTCGGGAAAACGCAGCGACACTCGTTCAGCTTGAAGCACGATATGCCCAGCTGACCGAGAAAAAGAAGACGTATGGAGAAATTGAGAAGAAGCTCAAGATCGCTGAGGATGGAAAGCTGAAGGAAATCGTTAGCATTCAAAGCCAAGTCACTTCTGAACAGACTATTGGAACATCGACAAAGGCTGTCAGTGAAACTTATTCGCGTGGTTTGTCGCTTTCCAAATTCGAACGCAGCTACAACGATTTAGTGGAATCGGTTGGCAAAGTGACCAATGACGAGGCATCGAAAGAGATTCTGAAAAAGATCGAGGAAACATTTAGCAAAGCCAACGAATTCCTGAAACAGAAAGCCTCTGAGATCAACGCAGAGCTTAAGGCCAAGGCAAAGGAGTTGGATAGCCATTGTTCGGCACTGAGCGCTAACCACGCGAAGATAAGGGCTGCACTCGCGCCAAAAATTGCCGACCTCAAATCCAAGGGTCTTGCTGGAAATCTATCCGAACTGGAACAGCTTCTCGCACTAAAGAAGCAACTTGGAAAAGAAATCACCGAGATCGAACAGAAGGCTGTCGACCTCAAATCGCAGCGCGAGGAGAGGGTTCGACTAAGGTCTGCGTTGTCGGACGTCCGCAAGAAAATGACCGCCCGGCGGAAAGCGCAACTGGCAAACATCAATGCCAACCTCGGACGAACATTGCAGGATTACACGGTATTTGTTCGCTACGAAGCCGAAGGCATCATCGATCAATTCCTTGAATTTATTAAACTGAAGATGGCGGGCACCTATTTTCCAGAACAGGCGGCACGCACACTTTGCAGCAGAGTCACTCCATCCGAACTGGGAGACTGGGTCAGGAAGCGGGATGTTGACAGCATTGAAAAGCAAGGCGGGATTTCAAGTGACTGGGCGCATCAAGTCGTTGAAAAACTACGGTCATGGACTGTGCTCTTTGAGCTTCAGATTCTTGCAAAGCAGCCGAAGCCGACCATTACCGTTCGGACAAAATCCGATCCTCCACGCGAGTTTCCTGTTATCCAGCTCTCGGACGGGCAGCGTCATACGATTCTGCTTACTATCGCAATGCTCGCGGAAACGAACGTTCCGCTCATTATTGACCAGCCAGAGGATGATTTGGACAACGCATTTATTTCCTCGAGCATCGTTTCGACTCTTCGTTCGGTGAAGGAGCGTCGCCAAGTTATTCTAGTTACTCACAATGCCAATATCGCCGTCCTCGGGGATTCGGAGCTACTGCTGCCGATGCACCGCGAGAATGATTGCGGGCATGTTCACGAGAGAGGTTCAATCGATAAGGAAGAAACGAAGCTTTGGGTGCAGAGAATCTTGGAGGGTGGACCAGATGCCTTTCTCCGAAGAAAAGAGATTTACGGTCACTAACCAGCTATTGGCATGCCCACACCCACTGAACACAAAACCGTCCAAGCCCGGATACTCGCCTACGCGCAGGAGATCGGGTGGACGATTGTGTCCCGCGAGGAAGCGGAGCGGCGGCGCGGATTTGAACCCCAGATGCCGCAGATGGGCACAGATTCCGAAGCACCGGAAAATCATCTGCGAAAATCTGCGAAATCTGCGGTTCCCAAATTCTCGGATGGGAAAGGTCTCTCCCTTTTCTTCGACGATCTGCTCGACGCCAAGGTGCGGGAATTCAATCCACGGTATGCCGACGCCGAGGGCGCGTTGCTGGGGCAGTTCCGTCATCTTCACGCCGACATCTACGGCAATCGGGAATTCATCGAGCACCTGCGCAACCGGGGGAAATTTTTCGATCACGAGGAGAAGCGCGAACGCGACCTGATCCTGATCGATTATGACGCCCCGGAAAGGTCACCATTAGCTCACCGGAATGTTTACGAGGTCACCGAGGAGTGGGCTTTCCACAACGGCCACTTCGGCACGCGCGAGGATGTCGTGTTTCTCATCAACGGTATCCCGGTGCTGGTGATCGAGTGCAAGAACGCCAACAAGGACGAGGCCATCGCGCTCGGGGTGGACCAGATTCGGCGTTACCACCTAGAAACACCCGAGCTGTTCGTGTCCCAGCAGGTGTTCACGGCCACCGATGCGCTTGGATTTTCCTACGGGGTGAGCTGGAACACGGTGCGGCGAAATATTTTCAACTGGAAGCATGCCGAGGTCGGCCAGTTGGAGAAGAAGATCAAAACTTTCTGTGCCATCCCGCAAGTGCTGGCTTTCCTCAAGGACTACATCGTTTTTGCGGAGAAGGACGAGGAGCTGAACAAATACATCCTGCGCCAGCACCAGACCGGAGCGGTGGAGGCCACGGTTCATCGGGCTCTCGATCCGGCTCGCACGCGGGGGCTCATCTGGCACACGCAGGGCAGCGGGAAGACCTTCACCATGATCAAGGCGGCGGAGTTGCTTTTCCGCGAACCCCAGGCGGACAAACCGACGGTGCTCCTGATGATCGATCGCAACGAGCTGGAGGACCAGATGCTGAAAAACCTCTCAGCTCTCGGCCTCGGCAATCTCGAACACGCCGACAGCATCGCGCGGCTCAACCAGCTCCTGCGCGACGACTACCGGGGCATCATCGTGACGATGATTCACAAATTCCGCGACATGCCGGCCGATCTGAATCTGCGGAAGAACATCTTCGTTCTCATCGACGAGGCGCATCGCACGACCGCAGGCGATCTCGGGAATTACCTGATGGCCGGTTTGCCGAATGCCACATTCATCGGCTTCACCGGCACCCCGGTGGACAAGACGGCCTACGGCAAGGGGACTTTCAAGACCTTCGGCTGCGAGGACGACAAGGGCTACCTTCACAAATACTCCATCGCCGACAGCATCGAGGATGGAACCACGCTGCCGCTCTACTACCAGCTCGCCCCAAACGAAATGCTCGTTCCCCACGAGACTTTGGACGCGGAATTTCTCTCTCTAGCCGAGGCCGAGGGCGTGGCCGACATCGAGGAGCTGAACAAAATCCTCGAACGGGCGGTGAATCTGAAAAATTTTCTCAAAGGGAAGGAGCGGATTCGTCAGGTCGCGGCCTTCGTTGCCCGGCACTACACCGAGAATGTTGAACCGCTCGGCTACAAGGCGTTCCTTGTCGCCGTAGACCGCGAGGCCTGCGCCCTCTACAAGCGCGCGCTCGATCTGGTGCTGCCGGCGGAGTATTCCGAGGTGGTTTTCACCGGGAACAACAACGATTCCACCCTGCTCAAGGAATTCCACCTCGACCCGAAGAAAGAGCGTCAAATCCGCAAGAGCTTCTGCAAGCTCGACCAGCAGCCCAAAATTCTCATCGTCACCGAGAAGCTTCTCACTGGGTTCGACGCGCCGGTGCTGTATGCCATGTATCTGGACAAGCCGATGCGCGACCACACGCTGCTTCAGGCCATCGCCCGGGTGAACCGCCCCTACGAAAACGAAGCGCAGGAAATGGTGAAGCCCCATGGGTTCGTCCTCGATTTCGTGGGCATCTTCGACAAGCTCGAAAAGGCGCTCGCCTTCGACAGCGACGAGATCAATGCCATCGTCAAGGACCTCAAGCTCCTGAAGGTTCTTTTCCAAAACAAGATGACCTCGAAGGCTCCGGGCTACCTTGGGCTCATCGAGCAGAATTTCACCGACAAAGACATCGACACCCTCGTCGAGCATTTCCGCGATCCCGAGCGCCGGAAGGAATTTTTCAAGGAATACAAGGAGATCGAGATGCTCTACGAGATCATCTCCCCGGATGCCTTCCTGCGGCCGTTTATCGATGATTTCACAACGCTTTCGGCGATTTATGACATCGTCCGCAAAGCCTACACCAAGCGTGTGATGGTGGACCGGGATTTCCAGCGCAAAACCAATGCGCTCGTGCAGGAGCATGTGAGCGGTTACACGGGAAATGGTCCGCTCGATCCTGTGAAGATCGATGCCAACACACTGGACCTCATCAAAAGAAAGCGCGGCAGCGATGGCACCAAGGTGATCAACCTCGTGAAGAGCATCGAAAAGACCGCCGAGGAGAACAGTGATGACCCCTACCTCATCGCGATGGCCGAGCGCGCCCTCGCCGTGCAGGAAAGCTTCGAGCACCGCCAGACCACGACGAGCGATGCGTTGGCGCAACTCCTCACGGAGGTCGAACGCAATGAGGCACGGAAGAAGGAACAAGCTGAGAAAGGCTTCGACGGTCTCACATTCTTCGTCTACCGCACGCTGCTCGATGCGAAGGTCGGCAACGCCGAGGAGGTCAGTCGGAAAATTAAAACCGCTTTCATCGAGTATCCCGATTGGAAGCGCAGCGAGGCGGTCCTCCGGGAACTGCGGAAAAAAGTGACCTTCGCAGTCTATGGCGAACTCGACGACCTCGATGTCGTCACGCGCATCGTGGACGAACTCTTCACCCTGCTCGAAAAAGCAAACCGGATTTGATGAACGAAGCAGCCCGGCAAAAATTCAGAGCCCGCATCCTGGAATGGGCCGCCAAGCTCGAGGTGAAGGCGACTGCGATTTATATCCGCCCGATGCGCCGCAAGTGGGCCTCGTGCTCAACCGCCGGAACCCTCAGCTTCAACGACGAACTTATTTCCATGCCCCGCGCTCTCGGGGATTATGTGATCGTCCACGAACTGCTCCATTTCTCGGTCCCCAATCACGGCAAGCTCTGGAAGAGCCTCATGCGGGCACACCTCGGCCCCTACGAGAAATACGAAGAGAAGCTTCGCTCGATCAGCTCAGACGCGTCGGGAAATCCCAACCAGAATTCACGGAAAAAGCGTCAGGCGTGATAACGCGCAAGGATATTGTCGTTAAGTGACTGCCAGTCGCGAGATGACTTCACTGAGGATCGTGCCACGACACAAAACCGTTTTTTGTTTGCGAGTCTGAACTCTCAAAATCTCGAGCATCCGCTTCTGCACATCCAATTTTTCAGCCTGGAGTGGTTATTTCAGGGCCGACTACTTTGAGATAGTCATACATGTTGCTCCCAGTTGGGAGCACTCGCTGGAGTTGTCTTGGCAAGAGTGGCCGGGTGCCTCCAAGAGCCAGTCATCCATCGCGCATCCCAAGAGTTAGCGCAGACGGTTGTGTCACGGATGAGGTGACAGGTAAGGCGGGGGAGGCTGTTTCACCCCGGGTGAAAAACCTGAATCTCATCGGCCCCAAAGTTCGGCATCTCCGTCATCAGCGCAGTTGGTCTCAGAATGACCTCGCCACACGGCTCCAACTCCTCGGAATGGACAAAGGGACGCGATGCCGTGTTTCCAAGATCGAGGCCCGTCTTGTATGGGTTTCTGACGAGGACATGATCTATCTGGCCCGGGCATTCAAGGTCGAGGTGGGCGATCTCTATCCCGAAATGATTCGGAAATCACGCCTCCTGCACGAGGCCATTGGATCTGCGAAAGCATCCCGCTACGGGGTGGCTTGAACGATTGCTCCCGAGTGGGAGCAAGGGGACGAGATCAGGACACTATGGTGTGGCTCCTATGCACCACTTCATCATTGCTCAAGCAAGCTCACTCGACGGAGCGTTGTCCCAAGGTCTCGGGATCATCGCGAAGTTCCTCTACATTATCGCGGTCATCGTCATCGCCCATGGCGGATGGCAGGTCCGCAGCGGTAATGCCGACATGGGCAAGATGTCCATTGTGGGAGGGCTACTCCTCGGCCTCTCAGTCCTGATCGCCCAAGCGCTCTTCAGCGCCGGTGGGATGCCAACCATCAGCGTGGGACAATGAGCCGGAGCGTGATTCCCACCCATGCGGGTGATGACAGCGACGGCAAGATCTGGGGAATCGAGGGAATGAATATCCTCTTTCTGCTCGCCAGCGGGATGATCGGCCTCGGTCTGGCCCTCATGCTCTCACACCGGCATTCACCGGCGGTCTGCGTGGGAATCGGTGCCCTGCCTTTCATGGTGACGGCGCTTTACATCTTCGGCCTGCGTCAGGGAAAGCCGAAGTCATTCGATACCGATCTACTCGAAACCCTCCTCTCAGGAAACGGGTGGATGGCTCCGGTCAAACAACCCTGTAACCCGCTCCTTCATGAAGGCTCCTAACGGCTGGATCTCAAAAGACCTTCTGATCTGGAATGAACTGGATCGGCGGGGGGCCGTCTCAAAGGGGTTTGTGATCGATGCTCCGGATTTGCGGCAGGCCAGCGATCACACGCTGGATGACTTCTATGAGTCAGTCCGTCATTTCCTCCACTCGCTGGATGAATCGACCCGCTGTCAGATCCGCTGGTCGGTGGATTCTGATTACCGGGAGGAACTCCTCGCCTACAAGGAGGTGACCGATACGCGGTGTGATCCGTCCTCATGGGCGGCGATCACCCGTAATGAACGATTCAATCGCTACTGGCAGGCGATGCAGTCCGGCCGACTGCGACGGGAAAAGCTCCTGCTCTTCCTATCGAAAAAAATCGATGCCGATCCGCCAGTGTCAGCTTCAAGGAAAGGTCTTGAGGAGCACTACCAGAGGCTTCTTTCGCAATACAACGAGGCCTTCGCCCAACATGGACGAGTGCTTGCTTCTCTCTTCGAGGGCCATGGATGTGGAGTCACAGCCATGGGCACGGAGGATCTCTACCGGCACTACGCGACCTTCTTCAATCCCTCATACCTGCGCCGGGATGGCTATGATCCGATCGGTCAGTTCCGGGAGGAGGAAACCATCCATCAGAACTGCTGGCACCAAGGGGTGCAGGCGGGGAAAAACTTTGGGTTCTATTCGGACGGCTTCTACCACAACCTCGTGATCCTCAAACGGCGTCCTCAGAGGACGAGGCGTGGGATTTTCTGGGCGCTGACTTCGCTTCCCTTTCTGGACTACGCGATCACGGTCAATCTCTACCCCCAGAATATCCGGCGAGAAATCGACAAGGCGGAAAAGTCCCTCAAGCGGGTGCGGGGAGACTATGTGGCAGAGGGAAAGCATTCGCTCCTGACAGCCAAGGAGGTGAAGGAAGAGCGCATCCGCAATCTTGCCCAAGGGGATACGGTTCCCT
>JBIIUB010000135.1:0-4998 GCA_044340205.1 Terrimicrobiaceae bacterium | reverse complement strand
TCGTGCTGAGTCCCTCGCGGAACCCGCCTTGGCTTTCACTACGGTTGCTGTCACTACTTCCGGTCATTTCTTTCTATTTCATTTTTTTTCCTGACTTGTTCATGCCCATGCCGGGCACACTAGCTCCGGGAGACCTCCCCGGATTCGGAGGCCTCGCAAGCAATCAGGCTGAGAGCCATCAGGGCATACTCATAACAAATCATCATGCCAGGCGCGGGGTGTTTCCAATACCGCTCGACCTTGTGCGCCATTTCGCGGATTTGACGAATGCTCTGGGGATTCAGGTCGATTTCAATCAGACCTTGGGGGTTGAGCAGGCATGTCAACAACTCCGGCGCGGACTGGAAATGGAAGACCGCCACTTCCGCGCGCCCGCCTTTCTCCCCTACCCAACCGTGCGCGTGCCCGGGTGGCGAAATCCAGAGGCGATCGGCCCGCATCGGCTGCGCCCCCTCGGGAAGCGAGAGGCCGATCTTTCCTTTTAATACCGCTTGGAATTCCCAAGCCCGGCGGGACTGCAAAGCCAGCGGGCTGTCTCCATAGCGGCGCTCCCCCGTTCCGAGGTAAATCAGCATCGATCGAGGCTTTTAAAAATGAGCGAAAATGTCAAGCGAGTGAGCGTCCCTGCTATTCCATGCATGACGGCAAAAACCTAATCTGCCAGAGGTATGAAGCAACCCACCAGCTATGCGATTGTCGGTCTCGGCGGTCGCTCCCGCATGTATCTCGAAGCCATCGGCAAAACCTTTAGCGACATCTCACGCTTGGTCGCGCTGTGCGACAGCAACGAGGGCCGACTGAAGCTGACGGCCGGTCTGCCCTGCCTCGCCGGGCAATCCCTCCAGCTTTATTCCGCCGCCGATTTCGACCGCATGATTGCGGAAACGAAACCGAAGATCGTCATCGTCACCTGCCAGGATTCCTCCCACGACACCTACATCTGCCGGGCGATGGAGCTGGGCTGCGATGTGATCACCGAAAAGCCGATGACCATCGACGCCGAACGGGCGCAGCGGATCATCGACACGCAGAAGCGCACAGGTCGCGAGGTGCGGGTTACTTTCAATTACCGCTATTCGCCGCCGCGCACGCAGGTGAAGGAACTGCTGATGTCGGGAGTGATCGGCAATGTTCTTTCCGTCGATTTCCAATGGATGCTCGATACCTACCATGGTGCCGACTACTTCCGGCGCTGGCACCGCAACAAGCGCAACTCCGGCGGTCTCCTCGTTCACAAATCGACGCACCATTTCGACCTCGTCAACTGGTGGCTATCGGCCATGCCGAAGGAGGTCGTGGCAACGGGGCACCGGCGCTTTGCCACGCCCGAGATGGCAAAAAACCTCGGGCTCGCCAATCCCGGCCCACGCTGCACCGGCTGCGCCGAATCGAAGAACTGCCCGATGTATTTGGATCTTTCTGCCAACGAAGAGCTGAATGCGCTCTACCACATGCAGGAATCTTATGACGGCTACCACCGCGACAAGTGCGTCTTCAGCCCCGACATTGACATCGAGGACTCCATGCAGGCACTGGTCAACTACGACACCGGCGCAACACTGAAATACAGTCTCAATGCCTTTTGTTCGTGGGAAGGTTATACCATTCAGTTCAACGGCACACGAGGAAGGCTGGAGCACAAATGCGAGGAGACGGTTTACATCAACGGCGATGGCACGGTGCCTGGCTCTCTCAAGGAAGAGGGCACTCACATTCGCATCTATCCGACCCGCGAGCCGGCCTATGAAGTGCCGGTCTGGACAGGGGAAGGCGGCCATGGCGGAGGCGACAACCTGATGCTGCGCGATTTGTTCTCGCCGGAGGAGGATCGGTATCTGCGGGCTGCGGATCACCGCAGCGGTGTCGCGTCGATTCTATGCGGCATTGCCGCAAACCGATCCATTGCGGAAGGTGGCTGGGTAAAAATCGAAGACCTCATCCATGGCCTGGAACGCCCGGACTATCCCGCCATGCCGAGCAGCTCATCGCCATTCAAGTTGCCCCTCAATGTTGAACAAAGGCTATTATAATCATAATCCATTATCCTTAAGAATTATATAACTTACTTTATGAAAAAATCCATCCTCACCTGCATCCTACTGTCATCCGCAGTTGTTTGCTTCACCAGTTGCAAACCATCAAATCAAGCACCTGAAAAAGCAGAGAGCGAGAGCCCTACGGAAGAAGCCGCCAAGGCCCCGGAAAAGCCACCGGTTTTTTCGTTGAGTGAGTCGTTTGATGGCGATGCGGAGGCGCTTCGACAGAAAGGTTGGAAGGTTCCGGACTTTGCCTCAGTGGCCGGCGATATTCCGGGAGCCAATGGCAAGGCCCTGCGCGTGCAGGTTGATGATCCTCAAAAAGGGAAATACGCGGAACTCTACATCCCGGTGGAAACCGGCAAAAGTTATAAGGCGTCAGTGAGGATCCGCGCGGAGGAGGTTAAGAAACATGAGAACAACTACAAAAATCGAGGTGCCGCGTTTTTCCTCCAACTGGCTGACAAAGATAAGAAATATGTGGGCGGCGGCTCGTTTCCGGAAGGATTGATGGGCGACAAAGATTGGACGGAAGTGAAGGCGGCATATACCACGCCGATGCCGGAAAATGTCCGCTACCTGCATGTTCTGGTGGGTGTTGAAGGCCAAGGAACCGCGTATTTTGATGACCTTCATGTGACCGAGCTTGATCCCGGATGGGAGGGACCGGAAATTGTCCAACCGGCCGATGGCTCAACCGTGCAAACGCGCCGACCAGTGATTGAATGGAAGCATTTGAAGATGGATGCGAGTTTCACCTATCGCCGTGTGGAGCTTTCGCGTGATCCGGCTTTTCCAGCTGACAAAACCATTTCCATCAAGCCGCTCGGCTATCAGGCCATGCCAAACGAATGGCTCGAACCCGGCACTTGGTATTGCAGGGTGCGCGTTGTTGGCGTGTGCGGCAACGACATGCCGCCGCCTGCGGCGAAGTCGTTTGTCGTAGCACCAGATGCGGTCGCCTGGCCACCCACCATCACCCAAAACTGGAGCTGGTCGGCGGAACCGCGACCGGAGATGGGATTCCGCATCGTGCCGCAACTGGATGCGAAGACACAGTTCGCTGTCACGATCGACGGCGTGCCCGCTGAAGTTCTTGGAATGAAGGACGGCGAAATCCGCTTCCGCCCGACAGCCGATCTGGCTACCGGCGCGCATCCGGTGAAGCTCACGGTGACCGCTCCCGGTCAGGAGCCCATGGTAGCCGAGGGCGTCTTCAGCAACAGGGAGGTGACGAAGAAAGTCAGCTTCCGCGAAGACCGCGTCATGCTCGTCGATGGCAAACCCTTTTTGCCCATCGGCACCTACCTCGACCCGAGCGATCGAAATGATGATTTTACCGGAGTCCTACAGGCCGGGTTCAACATCACCCACAGCTATGACTTCGAGCGCCCGACTGCGACCATTGAGAAAGCGCGCGCCTATCTCGATGCCGCCCAAGCCGCTGGCGTCAAGGTCTTCATGGGCATCCCGCGCAAATGGTTGTTTGCCCGCGACTGGAATGCAGTGCAGCAGTGGGTCGCGGCCTTGATGGATCATCCGGCGCTGCTCGTCTGGTATCTCATGGATGAACCGGAGACCGTGAAGTGGAAGTTGAATCCCGATCTTTTGCGACAATTCAAAGACATAGTGAAAATGGTCGACCCGTTTCACCCCACGGCAGTGGTTTACTTCAAACCCGAGCAAGGAGACTACTGGGCTGAAGCCAACCCCGAGGACATCGCGTGGCATGATCCCTATCCGATCGGATCTAATCGCGAACTGACTATGGTTGGCGAGGATGCTGCCGCCCAGCGGAAGTCGATTGGGGATAAGAAACCGATGTGGTCGGTTTTCCAGGGCCATGATGTCACCTACTGGAACGATCCGAAGGGCATGATCCAGAAGAAAGGGATGCCAACTCGTCCGACGCGGGAGGACACCCGTTTCATGGTCTTTCACGCACTGACATCCAGCACCGATGGATTCCTCTGGTATTGGGCTCCACCTAAAAGCCATTACTGCATTGTTAAAGATACGCCCAGCGTCTGGGCGGGCATCGTGGAGACTTCGCACTTGCTCAAGCGCATGGAACCATGGCTGGTGGCTTCGCCAAAAGCCGTGGACAACTCCCTCAAAGTGCGCGAGCCATTTCGCATCTGGACCCGCGAGGTCGATGGCAAGCGCCTGCTTGTCCTCGTGAACACCGGCAAGAAGAGTGAGTCGATCGACCTGAATCTGGGCGCCTTCAAACCAAAGACCGTGACCAACTTTGAATCCGGCACCGAGGTCGCGCTCGCCGAAAGTCGCTTGAAAGCCGAGTTCGCTGCGAAGCAGGTGATGATTTATCAACTCGACCAATAACAAGTAATGCAATCATCCATGAACGAAAGCTATGTCGAACGCACCCGCGAGGGTGTGCTGAAGTGGATGGAATCGGTCCGCGATCGCAGCGAAGGCTGGGGACGCTGGAAATACACAGCCGGAATGCAGAGGCCTCATGCTCTTGTCAGCTCCCGGCAAGCACTCTGGATACTCGACCTCTTCGGCGTCTTGGAGTCCGTCGGCGCCAAGGAAAAAGCCGAAGCGGTCGCTTTCCTCCAGTCGAGCCAGGACACGGATGGATTTTTCAAAGACTCCCTGGTCGGTGAAAAGGATCTCTCCTTAGGGCATTCCTATGTGATGCAGGATCTCTGGGGGCAGATGGATGCCACGGTCGCTTTGCAGCTCCTCGGTGCGAAACCACTCCACGCACCGCCGAAAAAAGTCCACTGCGATTTGACAGGGGAGGACGGAATGGCGTGGGTGCGCAGTCTTGACTGGACGAACCCGTGGCTGGAAGGAGAGCGCTTCAACCGAGCCGTCGCCGCCGTGGGAGGAGGGATTCATAACGGGGCCAAAGAGCCGTCCGACGCAAATCCGCGGGATCCCGAAGTGCTGCGCCGTTTGGAGTCGCTCGAGGAACTCTTTCGTTTTCTGGAAA